>NZ_JBGVOG010000083.1:0-31909 GCF_045126245.1 Methanobrevibacter sp.
CAGCTGTCAAAGTGTACTTCAAGGTCTTTTGCAACAACATACACTCCAATTTCACGTTCCGGAATTTCACGAAGAGGCTTGATTTTGACTGTGAATTCTTCAGCCTCGGATTCGGTTTTTGCTCCCAATTTAGTCAAATTATCGGTATTTCCTTCAAGATAATTCATCATTATTGCCTGGACTTCATCATCCAAATTGTGTCCGGTAGCTATTTTTGTGGCCCCCATCTCTCGGGCAGCCTTATTGATGATTGTTCTTCTAAACACACCGCAGTATGTACAGGACCCCTTATGGTTTTCCCTTTGCATTATCTCATCCAAGGTTATGCCGTATTCATCTTTAAGGGACACGACTTTATGTTCAATGCCCAATCTTTGAGCATGCCTTACTGCAATATCGACACCGTCCTGGCGGTAATTGTCAATGCCCTCATCAACAGTGACGGCACATAAATCAATGACATTCATTTCACGAAAACTGTTTAAAATTTCCAAGGTAGTTACACTGTCTTTTCCACCTGAAAGAGCCACCAAAACCTTGTCACCCTTATCCAACAATTTTTCTTTTCGAACAGTTTTAATGACCTTTTTTTCTATGGATTCAATGAAACAATCCTTACATAACAACTGACCGGATTGCTGTCTTTTAATAATGACTTTAGGATTTCCACATTTACTGCATTTCATATTTTTCCACCTACATCTGCTCTACAAAATGGGCTAATTGGTTTAAGGTGTTCACTTCAAATACATGGGCGCCGGCCTCTTCATACAATGATACGCAACTGTCTACGACATCCCATTTATTCCTGTCTTCAGGATTTAAAATTACAAGCTTTTTACAGTCCCTTACCATCTCTTCAACTACTTCAACACTGGCAGGAATCCCATTTACTTTCGGACCTGCCCAGTCCCTGCAGTCGGATAAAATGATTATATAAGATTTATTGTTAATGTTGGCCATGTCCTGGAATTTTGTGAATGCCGAATACATGTCTGAAGTTCCATGAACCATCATGTTTTTGACTCTTAAATCCTTAACCTTTACAAATGAATCAATCAGATATTCCTCTTTTAATGCATTTGTAGTTTCTATGACTTTATTGTCAAATTCAAAGGTTCTTGATTTTTTAAAGGCGGTCTGGGCTGAAAACATCAACATGAAAAACCAGCTGCTGATCCATTCACATGACCCGCTTATGTCATTCAAGAATAAATGTTCGTTTTTATGAGGTCTTGGCTTTGCCTTGACCAGTTCAACCGGCACACCCCCATATTTTAAATTGGCCCTTATTGTTCTTCTCATGTCAATTTTATTGGAGGTTGTTTTGACTTTTCTTCTTGAACGCTTATTTGCAATCCTTTTACCCAGTCTCTGGCAGATCTCAAGCATTCTAGGGTCAAATCTGTTAAGGGTGGTTAAGTCTTTGTTCATCAGTTCCCCATCTCTTTCAAGCCTTTTAACTTCATCCAGGAGAGGCTGACCAGACAACATCTTTAACTTTTCATTGTTAATCTTTTCCTTTTGGATTTTGCCATATGCATTATTATTCTTTTTGATTACATATTTGTTGGATTTGGGTCCTCTGCCCCTGTATGCGGTTCCGCGCTGGTCTTCTTTTGCAACTTCCTTTTCAACTTCCTTTTTGAAAACCTCTTCAAAAATCTTATTGAATTTAGGAATATCATATCTGTCCTTAACATAAATGGCCATGAGAGCTGTTTTTAAAAGCTGCCTGTCAGCTTCGCCAAAATCCATGTAAACCTGAGTGGCAGATTGCGTGCTTCTAATGCTGACTGGAAGCCCGCTCTTTCTAAGTTGAGCCGATAAAGTAGCAATTTTATTAATCATTTTATCTTTTATCTAAAATATCCTTGATGACCCTTTTTTTGTCACTTTCCGTTTTGATGACAACGCCTATACTGTCTTTTAAAGATTTATCCAAGTCCCTAGTGCCTAAATTTGAAACTGACCTGACCCAATCAACAGTTCCTCTTACTGAAGGTTTTTTCATCAAGTTAAGGTTACGTATGCTGTGAACAAGTTTAACAACTGTCGAAACTGTTTCGTCATCTGCTTCAGGGATTTTGGACTTGACAATTTCGATTTCCCTTTCAACTGTAGGGTATGGAATATATAAGAATAAACATCTGTCTTTAGTTTCATCAAGCAATGACCTCTGAGAATTGGAAGTCAATATCACAATCAAGTTATTTTTAAGTTGAAATGTTCCCAGATCGTTTATTGTTATTTCCTGTTCACCCAATGCCTGAAGCAAAAAGCTTTCAACTTCTTCATCGGCCTTGTCAATTTCATCAATCAGCAATACGGAATCATTATCATTTAAGAACGCATTGAGCAATGGCCTTCTGATAAAATATTCTTCATCAAAAATCTTCTCTTCGCTGTTTAACTCATTTTTTGCTGCTTCCAAATGCAGCAATTGCTTTTGGTAATTCCACTCTCCAACAATCTGTTCAAAAGTGATTCCCTCATAACACTGAATCCTGAAAAAGTCCCTTTCAAAGGTCTTTGCAACTACTTTTGCCAATTCTGTTTTTCCAACACCCGGAGGCCCTTCAATAAGCATCGGTTTACCTAAAAGTAAAGACAAATATAATGTTGTTGAAATTTCAGTATTAGGAACATATTCCGCACTTAAAAGAAGTTTATCAATATCTTTAATTGTAATATTTTCAACTTGCACAATGAAACCTTCATATAATTTTATTATAAATAAAATTTAATTATGAATAAATATAAACTTTATGTAAGTATAATCTTTATTAAACAAATGCACCATATATTATATTAGGTTAAAAATTGGAGGTTAAATATGGAAAGAGAAAATGCCCTCATAATTGCGCTGGCCATACTTGTTGTTATTACTGCATGTGTAGCGGTATATGTCACAGGTAACGGAATTAAATTTGAAGGTGAAAGTGCTATGAGCAATTTTACACCAAATAAGACTGCAGATAACACTACAAATGTTTCATCATCTTCAACTCAAAGCAGTACTACCACATCATCCTCATCAAGTTCAAGCAGCGGAAGTTCACAAAGCTCCGGCGGAGGCAGTTATACTCCAGATAGCGGTGGCGTTACCCCTGATGAAGGTGGTCAAGACGCCCCTGATGAAGGTGGAGATGGTGGAGGTGGCGTTACTCCCGATGGTGGAGAAAACCAACCTACAAGTAGCGGTTAATCCGCTTCTTGAAAAAACTAATTTTTAAACTCATCAGGATTTTTGAATAATTCAAAATCCTGAACATATTCTTTTCCCGTAATCATAGCTATTTCTGCTTTTTGAAGTTCAGAACCCAAATAGGCAGCATGTTCCATTCTGGTGACAAGTTCTTTTTCAATTATCTCTTCATAAATCTCTTTTGCAGAATTTCCAACAATGACCAGGTCCGCCTTGTTCTTTTTAAAATGAGTTGCAATAATCTGACTGTCCTTAACAGTTGTTCCATAATCAATGCTTATTTTGAAGCTACCTGCATTATCCCTGACAAATTTCAGCGGTTTGGATTGCCTCACTTCAGGAATTCCATCACGTTCATTTAAAATAATGTCATTTCGTTTGTGCTTATCCTTAAATACAACCATGTTTATTCCCAAATCTTTCGGAATGGATTTTCTATGTTTAGCGAGAAACATCATTTTGGATGCGGTGGCCAATTCATAGACACTGCCTCTTGTTTTTCCACTTTCTTCAGGTGTGAACAATATGCTCACTCCCAATTCCATACCTATTCCCGCAAGAAGCACATTGACACCGCCGGAATCGGCATCCATAAGTTCCGTTACATTTCCAACTCCAAAAAACATCGGTGCATTGTTGGTTTTGTGGAATTCATGGCATGCTATAATAGACTCGACAATGCTTGAACTGTTCACAGGATCCAAAATCAAATCTGCAACATATCTTAATCCTTCAGTATCTTTAATTAATTGATGCATGGACTCCACTCGCTCAAGAGGAGTTTTCGGTGAAATGCCCTGTGAAAAATTAGTCGGAAGCAATACCGCAGGAATATCCTTTTCCTTCAAGATTTCCTGAACTTCAGAATTATTACCCAAATCAAGACTCAAAACAAAATCTATTCCACTTTCGGCAGCAGCCCTAATCTCTTTAGGATTTAATGTATCTATACTTAACGGCCTGTCTCCAACAATCGGCCTTAATGTTTCAATCAGCTCAGGTATCTTATCTGAAAAATCCTCTCCAGCAGCCATTCCTATATCTATCATGTCCGCACCGGAATCAACAAAATACTGGCATTTGTTAATTAGTGCCTCTTTGGATAAAAATGGAGCATTAGCTATTTCGGAAAGCACCCTCATTGGAAAATCCTCACCGACAGGAAGTTTACCAATCATAATATTGTTCGGCTTTTCAAGAAGCTTTTTGATATTTTCCTTATCGTTTTCAAACTCTTCAATGAATTTGAATGCTTCCTTTCTTTTTTCCTCTTCAATTAACTTATCTGCAGGCTTATCTTCAGATAAGGTGATATTGTCCAAAAGATTTAAAACCATTGCCAAATCCGCACCATCAGTAGAACCCTTAAATGTTGGTATGCCCAGTTCCTTCGTTATTTCCCTAGTTCCTTTTTTAATCAATCCCGGAACCAATATCATGTCGATTTCATCCAACTGATTTGAAAAATGAGTTTTAACTTCCTTAATTATTAGTCTTGGAGTTAAAAATGCAGCCACCTGGGTATTTCCTGCAATATGAACAATGATATCCTGATTTGAATTTGAAACGACTTCCTTAATTAATGGATATGCCAATTCACCTGTGATTATTAAAACTTTCATATTAACTCCTCAACATTACTAATTATATTTTATATATTTATTATAATAAACTCTTTGAAAAATACATTATCCAACAATAACAAAATATGTTAAAAAAATTATAGAAATTTTTACAAAGTATAAAAAAGATATAATCAGATTTATTAAAAATTTAAACAATAAACTAATAATCTATTGAAATAAAATTAAACAGTATTAAAAAAATTACATAAAATTTATATATTTTGGAATTTATAATGATTATACATGATAAATATATGGAGGAAAAATTAATGATTGAAATTCGTTTTCATGGAAGAGGCGGACAAGGTGCTGTAACTGCTGCTGAAATTCTAGCTAAGGCAGCATTCAAAGATGGTAAATATTCTCAAGCTTTTCCATTCTTTGGAGTAGAACGTAGAGGCGCTCCCGTAATGGCTTTCACAAGAATTGATGACAAACCAATCGATTTAAGATATCAAGTATATAATCCGGACTACGTATTAGTTTTAGATGACGGATTATTGAATGTAGTAGATGTGTTTTCAGGAATTAAAGACAATACTGAAGTGACAATCAACACTGAAAGTTTCGAAGGTAGCGGAGAACATGAAGTGTACAGTATTGATGCAACTGGAATTGCATTAGACATGTTAGGTCGTAATATTGTAAATACTATTATTTTAGGGTATTTTGCTAAGAAAACCCAAGCAGTAAGTATTGATTCACTTCTCGAAGTGATTAAGGAAACATTCCCTGGAAAAGTTGGAGAGCTAAATGTAGAAGCTACTAAAAAAGCTTATGAAATGGGATAAGGGTGATTTTTATGGTAAGTATAGGATGTGTAATTAAAAACCCCGGTAATAGTAGAAATAATAAAACTGGAAGTTGGAGAACATTTAAACCGATCTTAGACAAAGAAAAATGTATTGATTGCGACAATTGTATTCTCTTCTGTCCAGACGGCAGTGTAAACAAACAACATGATATTGATTACGATTACTGTAAAGGATGCGGAATTTGTGCAAACGAATGTCCTTCCGATGCAATCGAAATGGTAAAAGAATAAAGAGAGTGATGACATGGTAAAAGAAGTAATGACATCAAATAAAGCAGTCGCAGAAGCTGTTAGATTAGCTAAACCACAAGTTATTCCTGTTTATCCGATTACTCCTCAAACTACAATTTCAGAATACTTAGCACAATATGTTGCTGATGAAAAAATTGATGCTAAATACGTCAAAGTAGAATCTGAACACAGTGCAATAAGTGCCGCTGTTGGAGCTAGCGGTGCTGGAGTAAGAGTATTTACAGCAACATCCTCACAAGGATTAATGTTAATGCACGAAATTTTATATGCTGCAGCAGGTATGAGAGTGCCTATCGTATTGGCAGATGCGAACAGGGCAATTTCTGCACCATTAAACATTTGGAATGACCAACAAGACTCCATTGCACAAAGGGATGCTGGATGGTTACAAATTTATGTTGAAAATGCTCAAGAAGCATTGGACACTACATTAATGGCATACAAAGTTTCAGAAAATCCTAGTGTATTGCTTCCATCAATGGTATGTTTAGACGGATTTATTTTAACACACACAGTGGAACCTGTTGAAATTCCAGACCAGGAAAGTGTAGATAAGTTCTTACCTCCATATGTTCCGGAACATGCTTTCCTTGATCCAAAACAACCAATGTCCATTGGTAACTTTGCTGATCCTAACTATTATACTGAAGCAAGACATGACATGGAAGTTGCAATGACCAACTCACTCGAAGTAATCCAAAAAACCTGCGATGAATTTGCAGAAATCTTCGGCAGAGAATATGGGCTTGTCGAAGAATACAAAACAGAAGATGCTGAAATAATATTTGTTGCAATGGGTTCACTTTGCAGTACACTCAGAGTAATGGTTGACCAATTAAGAGAACAAGGCGAAAAAGTAGGATTGCTTAAAATCAGAGCATACAGACCATTCCCTGTTGAAGCGATTGAGAAAGCAGTGGCAAACTGTGAAAAAATTGCTGTTATTGACAAAAACTTTTCATTTGGAATTGGTGGAGCACTTTATGCAGACATGAAAGTTAAAATCGATAAGGAGATTTATGGATTTGTTGCAGGTCTTGGTGGAAGAGACATTACACCAGAAGCAATACTTGAAGCATATGAAAAAACAAAAGTGCCAGAACAAGATGTCACATGGATTGGACTTAAGGAGGAATAGATATGGTAGATATACCTGATAAAGATTTATTAGCACCTGGACACAGAGGCTGTGCAGGTTGTGGAGCATCCATTGCTGTAAAATTAGCTCTTAATGCTTTAGGCGAGAACACTGTAGCTATTTCTGCTACCGGTTGTCTTGAAGTTATGACTACACCATACCCAGAATCTTCATGGGAAGTTCCATTTATACACGTTGCTTTTGAAAACTCAGGAGCTGTAGCATCTGGTGTAGAAAGCGCATTAAGAATTCAAGGAAAAGATGATGTAAACGTAGTTGCTTTCGGTGGTGACGGAGGAACTGTGGATATTGGTCTGCAATCCTTATCCGGAGCTATGGAAAGAGGACACAACATGCTTTATATCTGTTACGATAATGAGGCATACATGAATACAGGTATCCAAAGAAGTGGAGCAACACCATATGGTGCAAGTACCACAACTTCACCAAAAGGAAGCGCAAGCTTCGGAGAAGACAAACCTAAGAAAAACATGCCTATGATTATGGCGGCACACGGAATACCTTATGTGGCTACAGCATCAATCGCATATCCTGAAGATTATGTTAACAAAGTCAAAAAGGCTGCAGAAACCAAAGGTCCTGCATATATCCACTTACAGCAACCATGTACCACCGGTTGGGGATACCCATCAGAAAAAACTATTGAAATGGGCAGACTGGCTGTTGAAACTGGATCATGGATTTTATATGAAATTGTTGATGGTAAGTTTGAAATTACTTACAGGCCTGAAGAAAGAAAACCTGTAAAAGAATACTTAGCACCACAAAAAAGATTCAAACACTTGGATGAAGAACACGTTGAAAAAATCCAAAAATATGTCGATGCAGAGTGTAAAGAACTAGGTTTATAGGAGGAAGACAATGGAAAGTATTGTTGTAAATAGCAATTTATGCGATGGATGTCTTAATTGTTCAAATATGTGCGCATCAATCCATAATGCTAGCAGAATAAAAATTATAGAATATGATTCTTCCTTTTATTCCATTGTTTGCCAACATTGTGAAAGTGCACCTTGTATAAAAATCTGCCCAACTGAAGCAATTACTGATGAAAAAGTAGATACTGAAAAATGTATCGGTTGCGGATTATGTGTAATGGTTTGTCCATTTGGTGCAATGACTTTCCAATCAAAAGTTGCTGAAAAATGTGACCTCTGTGCTGACAGAGAAGAAGGACCTGCATGTATCAAAGCATGTACCAAAAGAGCTATTACCGTTGCTGATCCTGAAAAAATCAGAGCCAAAAATCAGGAAAAATATTTGGCTAAGATGGCGGGATTATATGAACCGGATAGCGGCAAGGGCGGCTTTGTCCATGTGATTACAAGTCAAGCAAGAGCAAGACTTGTATTAGATGAATAATAAAGAATTATGTTTAAATCAGGAAATTGTACAGAATGTACAACCTGTGGAAGCTGTCAACAAACACCCAATGTTGACACTCCCCTTTTATTTTGTATGCATTGTCAACCATCAGATGCGCCATGCCTATCAATTTGTAAGCAAAATGCCTTTGAAGTTCTGGGCGGAGCCATAACTTTAAACAGTGAAAAATGCAACAAATGCCGAGACTGTGAAGAAGTCTGTCCAATAGGGATAATTAAAATAATCTGACTTTTTTAAGTGAAAAACATAATATTGAATTTTCAATTTAAAACCCTTATTTTTCAATTTCAAGCAATTATAAAAATCTAACATCAAAATAATAATATACGAAAATAATTAAAAAAATTTATATCTTTTTAAATCAAAAATAACATTAATTAATTGTTATAAGGTTTTTATTTTGATTACTGAAGATGTTATTAAGGATACTGTTTACGAATTATACAAAAAAGCAGCTATCGTTTTGGGAGATGATGTGAAAAAATCACTTGAAGATGCTCTTAAAATTGAGGAACATGAACTTGCAAGGTTGAATATTGAAGCTATATTGAAAAATATTGAACTTGCAGAAGAAAAGGGAATTCCTATGTGCCAGGATACTGGTCTTCCAGTGGTTTTTGTTAAATTAGGCAATGTCGAAGTTGAAAATTTACGCAAAGGCATTGAAGAGGGAATCAAAAAAGCAACAACAGACATTCCAATCAGACCGAATATCGTTGATCCGCTTACACGTGAAAATACAAACGTGAACGTGGGAGATTATATTCCTCCAATTGATATTGAGCTAATTGATGAAGATTACCTTGAAATTACAATTTTGCCGAAAGGATTCGGTTCAGAAAACAATAATGCTTTGAAAATGGCCCTTCCAGCCGAAGGAATCGACGGCATTAAAGAATTTGTCGTTGAATCAGTGCTAAAGGCAAAAGGAAAACCATGCCCTCCAACCGTGATTGGTGTCGGAATTGGTGGAACTTCCGATTTGTGCTTAAAATTAGGTAAAAAGGCGTTGCTTGGAAAAGTTGGCGAAAGAAATCCTGACCCGGAACTGGCTAAACTTGAAGAGGAAATTCTAAGCGAAATCAACAAGTCCGGAATTGGCCCAATGGGCTTGGGTGGAAAAACCACTGCCCTTGATGTGAAAATATTAAAAGCACATACCCACACCGCCGGCCTTCCAATAGGTGTCTGTGTCCAATGTTGGGCAGACAGGCATGCTACAACAAGAATTTATGACAATTAGATTGATTTGAATCAATCTTTTCTTTTTTTATTAAAAAAAATTATCTGAAAGCACGCGGAGTGGTTGGTCTTGGAATATTTTCATGAAATTCTATAGAAACATCCATAATTTCAACAGAAATGTCACCCATTCTTTCAAATGCCTTAATGACTCTAAACAGATAAATAAAATAATTGGAACGTTCTTTTTCATCAAAAGAGTTTTCCGCCATTTGTGTTGCGATTAAATTAATTGCTTTAGCTTGAAGAATATGGATCGAATCTTCCAATTCCATCAAATCTTCTTTCAGTTCAGTTTTACCCTCAATAAATGATTTCATGGATAAACGAATCATCTTTTGAGTAGTCTTGTACATCTTTCTTAGTTTTTTAAGGATGTTAGCATCAATCTCATAAACATCATTGATTACGAATTTTGCAATATGGCCACAGTAATCCCCAATCCTTTCCAGGTCATAAGCAACTTCGTTATATAGCATGGATTTTGAAAATTCAGAATGCTTATTAATGCTAACAATTGTTTCAACAGATGTCCTGACCTTTTCAACCATATTGTTGGTTGCGTAGTCCATTTCCAAGGCACGTTTTGCCTTTTCTTCATCAAATTCCAAAACTGCATTGAATGACTCTTCAAGTTGGGAGTGGACATGAGTGGCCATATTAATCAACATTTCATTGACTAAAATATCTCCGGAAGTGTCACCTGGAATTTCATAGTCGCTTAAAGATTGGGTGCTGCTTTCATAAGCTTTTAAATCAATCATATAAGACCTTTTAACAGTTCCATCTTTGACAAGAGGCTGCAAAAGTTGATTTACATATCTACGAGTAATTCCTAATTTTTCGGCAATCTCATCCTGAGTGGATGGATTCTCATAAAAAATAAAATCCAAAATATCCTTTAAAGTTTTATCCTTTTTACTCATAGTATCATCTTACTTTTTAAAATCATCAAGCAAATCATTAGATTCGAAGCGTATATTTTCACTGGATTCATTAATACCTGATTTTGGAGTGTCAAGAACATCATCAATTTTAGATTTGAACTTATGGGATGAATCCCCTGAATGACCTTTAGCATTATTTATATCCGGTTTAAATGTTCTTTTAGGCTTGCCTTTTCTAGCATTTTGCCTTTTAGTTCCGCCACCAGGTTTTTGATAATAAACCTTATGATTGAAAGTTTTATCATCATTTGAAATGATTTCAAGTCCATCATCTGATTTGTTGGTAGCCAATAAAATCCTAATGATTACAATCGCAAGCAATACCAATGCAAAAATGGCAATTTCAAAATCAAAATATATGAATGCACTGTCATATATGTCAGTGACAGAGTTTCCTAAATCGACAAAGCCTCTGGCTAAAAATATTAATCCCACAAATGCGATTATTCCACCTTGGATTTTATTTACATGATCCGGCTTTAAAACAAATGGATACGCACTCATAACAATCAATGCCAATCCTAAAATCCTATATAGATTATTGCTGGCTATATGTTGAAGTGAAAGATAAAACTTTAAAAAATTTGCCGGCAAAATTCCCTGCTCGGCCAATAGCGCGAAAACAAGCATCAGCTGAATGATGGCTATTACAATAAGTGGAAATACATATGCTACATCCCATTCAAAGTTACTTTTTTTAAATGATGCATTTGCTACAGGTTTTTCCAAAGCTTCTGAAAGAGTATTATAAAGAACGGATGAAATAACTGAACCAATCACAGTACCTGCAACTCCCAAAACGGATGTTAGAACTGCAACAAATGCAGATATAAATCCAACCAGTACAATCTTTTTATAATTCATATCTTATCCTCCGAAACCAACTATAACAAATCAAATATCTTTACTAAATATATCTTTTAAAGTATTTAAACTAATAGTCAATACTGAAAAATTTTAAAAAAAAACAGCGAAAAAAGCCTTAGGGGGGATTCGAACCCCCGACTTCCACCTTACCAAGGTGGCGCTCTACCGGCTGAGCCACTAAGGCATAATCAAGAATTAAAAAATGTTAAAAATCATAAAATAGTGCAAGGGAAGGGATTCGAACCCTCGAAGGCCTATGCCAAAGGATCTTAAGTCCTTCCCCTTTGGCCGCTCGGGCACCCTTGCATACAATATTGATATTTAGTAACATAGTATATAAATTTTACTATACTTATATGAAAATCAACATTTTGCGATTATTGACAAATATATAAATATTAAGATATTTAAATATTAGATATAATAAACTTTTTAAATCAACTTAAAATGGTGTAATAATTGCAGATTGATATGGAAGAATGTGGAATTTGTGAAGATTGTATCGATGTTTGTATGGAAGAAGCTATCTCAAAGAAAGCTTATACCGTTGTTATTGACAACACCAAATGCGATAATTGCGGTGAATGTGTTGATGTTTGCCCAGTAGGAGCCATTTACAAAGATTAATATGAAAAAATTTACAATCATTGATTATATAATAATAATTTTGGTAATATGTGCTGTTGCTTTTGCATTTATACATATTACTTCAGATGACTCATCCAAAATTCAAAAAACAGCATTTGATGCTTCAACAATTAATAAACTACCTGACACATATCTTAATTATTATAAAAACGGATATATTGTAAAAACTACCGTTGAGGGCGTCAATTCTACAAATGGCGAAGAAGTATCAATAAACGGTACCGTTAAGTGGATTGGAGATAATGGTGGGAACAACATTAAAATATTAGTTGATTCACATAACAACACCTATTTGGCCGGTTTATACAGAAACGTTCCTAATGCAGACATTTACATTGATAAAATTTCACTGGAAACCGATGGAAGCACATACGACAATCTGGTCGAAGTTACACTAAAACCAAAACAGATTACATCATTAGCGGATTTGACAAATAATCTAACAGGCAATTACGAGATTTCAACAATAATTTCACTAGATTCCCTTGATGCATTAAAAATACAGGAAATCACAAATATACTTAATGAAAATGGAAACCGATTAGGCATTAAAGCTTCAAATACCGATTTGGAAAATCAGATAAACCTTGAAAAAGCTGATGAAACCAGCATCAATTATGCCAATGATATTTTAGGAAACATTAATGGAGTAACCGGCGAAATTACTGTTAGGATTTATAACTGCAGCGATGACCAATTAAACCAAATTAAAGAAAATTTTGATGTCGTAAATATTAGAAAGTTCTAAGTTGTGTAATTTATGAGCATAATTTATTCCACTTTTACATCGATTACAAATAAAATAAGTGATGAATTTCACAGATCTTTTCTATTTACAACCATTTATTCAATTTTGGAATTCCTTGAAGATAACTGGGTCAACAGCTATTTTAAAAGATTATATCCTGGCGAAAACTTCTTGAATTTTTTAAACAACAATTCCATTTTAAAAAATCATCTTTTCAATCCACTGATTGTTATTTTTCTGTTTTCGATATTTTTACTCCTGTCCATCAATTCCCCATCACACAGTTTGGCAATCACATTGCTCATAGGATTTGTTGCTTTTTTTATAGGATCTGCAATACTTCCAAAATACTTCTTAAATAATAATGAGAAGATTGTGCAGTTCAAAAGGGATGACATCTATTCAATTGGATTTTGCCTTTTACTTGTAAGCATCGTATTTTTCTTCATAAGTATTGCTTCAGTTGGAGGAATACCTCTTTTAAGACCTTCAATTAGGTATTTGTTAAAACCAGCATTAACAATGCCTGTATTTTTAATAATCCCTGCGACATGCATGATTGCAAGTGTTTATCTAAAAGATTTCCAGGACAAAAACATTACCCGTTCACAGGCAAGATTCAGATTCGTCGTACTGCTTGTCATTGACTGTGCATTTTTATTACTTTTAGGCTATAGGACACCACTACTTGCGGCATTTCTCATCATAATTATCATAGGTTTCTATGGAAATATTGTTTCTCTGTGGGAAGTTGTAATTGGTGCTGCAATTGGTGTAGGTGCAATCATAGGAATTGGTTATTTTAGGTCACTTGGTGAGCTGACAATCACATCTTCAACCAGCCCCATATACACATTGCAGTCAAGAGCCGACTTTACATTGCATGTTCTAAACCTACTTGATTTCATCGCAGGCAATTTTGGTGTAACACATGGCCATCTACTAGCCAGCGCCATTCCTGGAAGTGACTTGGGACCTAGAATGATGGTTGGAAAACTCATAGCATGGAGAACCGAAGTTACAGTTACCCCAACACTAATCGGACAGATGGTTGCTGATTTCGGCAAAGTCGGTGTTGCATTTGGGATGTGTCTTTTAGGATTTATCCTAGGTATTGGATTTAAAATAATGAAAACTACTCAAAATTATTTCTATATTGGAATTTACTCCCTGATTTTAACATACACAATTTTAGGTATAGAAACAGGAATTTTGGATATTCAAGTTTTGCTATACTTTGCAATAGCTATTTTTATTTATTTAATCTGCATTGTAAAATCAAGAAATTGATGCTTTTTTTAACGTTTTTGTATTACTGAAAAGCAAGAATAATACTAATTTGTATTACTTTAATAACATTTATATATTGCTATACTATTAAACTACCAAATGACAAGTAATGAATCTAAATTATTACTCGTTATATTCAAAAATAATACTATATGTTTAGTATTAAAAAAAATTTAAGTATAATTAAAGCGATTAAGTAATACTTATTATATAAATGAAATTCGAAAAAGTATTACTTTTTAAAAAACGGAGGAATGAAAAATTGCATATACCTGATGGATTCATCCCAATTTCACAATGCATTATATACTATGTGATTTTAATAGTTGCATTGTATTTCTCTGTGAAATGGGCTAGAACAAACCTTGATGAAAAACGTATCCCTCTTTTAGCTGTTTTAGCCGCTGGTATTTTCGCAATCATGTCAATGAACATGCCAATTCCATTTGGTACAAGTGGACACATGGTTGGAGGAGCATTAGTGGCAATCGTATTCCTTGCGCCTGAAGCCGCTGTTTTAGTATTTACTGTCGTATTATTAATCCAAGCACTGATTTTCGGAGACGGAGGAATTACCGCTCTTGGAGCAAATGTATTGAATATGGCTATTATCGGAGGATGTGTCGGACTATACACATTTAAAGCATTAAACGGAATGATTGGAAAATACCCTGCTGCAGGAGTTGCAGCATGGTTAGCTACAGTAATTGCAGCACTTGCATGTGCTATTGAAATGGCAATCGCCGGAACTTTCCCGGTAAATGTAGGTATCCCTTCAATGGTATTATACCACTTCTTTATTGGAATAATTGAAGCAGTACTGACTGTCATTGTACTTGTAGCATTAGACAAATACAGACCAGATTTGCTTGCATGGAACAAAAGTGAAGGAGATGCATAATATGGATAAAAAAGACACATATTTAATCGCCGTTGCATTGGTCATTTGTATTGTAATCTGTTGTCTTTCACCATACATTGCATCTGGTGACCCTGACGGTCTTGAAAAGTCTGCAGAAGATTCTGGACTTGCAGAGGATTTCGCTGTTGAAGAAATTAATGGAATTCCTGAGGCGATTTTCCCAGATTATGCATTTGCAAACGATCCAGAAAACCAAGTATTACAAATTGTAGCGCTGGTAATAGGTGCTATCGTGACATTAGGACTTGGTTATGTTGTGGCAGAAGTTGTAAGAAGTAGAAATTAAACTTTTAATTTCTACAACTTTTTTTTAAAAAATAATTGATAATGACTAAAATTGACATAAGCAAATAATAATATAATACTAATTTTTAATATTAAAGCAGTGAATAATATGGCCGACATAACACAAATAATGAGATTTGATGACTTGGCATCGCAGGATAGTCCAATACATAATTTGGAAGGAAGAATAAAACTAATCTCAACAATATTCATAATTGTTGTTTGTGTTGTCTCAAAAGAGCTTTTTATACCGATAATATTGGAAATATTATTATTAATCATATTGAAACTGGCCAAATTATCATATGTTGATTCATTTAAGAGATTATTGATGCTGCTCCCATTTGGAGGAGCGATAATTGTATTTCAACCGTTCATCCAACCGGGAAATATCATCTGGAGTTATTCATGGTTACATATTACTGATTTTGGGCTAAATTGGGCCATTCTTTTATTGGTTCGTTTAATCGTATCTTTAACTGCAATAATCATTTATTCATCAACAACACCCCTTCAGGAAATGGCCAGCTCATTTAGAAAATTAAAAATGCCCCGTGATTTAGCAATGATTTTATCAATCATGGTAAGATTCTTATTTTTGTTTGTCGATGAGCTTGCAGCAATACGAAAAAGCCAAAAATCAAGAAATTTCAGCATTCATGGAAAAAACACTCCCTACAAATGGAGAGTCAAACAGGTTGGATACACAATAGGCATGATGTTTTTAAAGGCATATGAACAGGGGGAAAGAGTTCACAAAAGTATGGTAAGCCGCGGATTTTCCGATGCCTCAGAGATGTTCAACGAGAAAAAATCGCCTGAAAAAAGCGATTATATCTTCTTGATTTCGATTATATTGATTGTGATTCTACTAGAAATAATCATATTTAAATATTCGGGAAAATTAGGCTACTTCGGTCAAAATTTATCAATTAATTAGAGGGTTAACATGACAGATATTCATTTAGAGACAAAAAACTTATCTTTCACATATCACGATGGAACAAAGGCTTTAAAGAATGTGAATATCAAGATTAAAAAAGGAGAAAAAATAGCAGTAATGGGACCGAATGGTGCTGGAAAATCAACATTATTCTCTCACTTTAACGGTTTAACAGAACCTACATCAGGACATGTTGAAATTGATGGTGAAAAAATAATTTTCGAAAGGGAAGAACTGCTTAAAGTAAGACAAAAAGTGGGAATCGTATTTCAAGACCCGAATGACCAGTTATTTGCACCGACCGTTAAAGAGGATGTTGCTTTCGGACCTATGAATCTGGGTCTTGAATATGAAGAAGTGGAAAAAAGAATTACAGAATCACTTGAAATGGTTGGCATGAGTGGTTTTGAAGATAAAACTCCCCATCATTTAAGCGGAGGGCAACAAAAAAGAGTGGCAATTGCAGGCATTATAGCTATGAGACCTGAAATTATGATTCTCGATGAACCAACAGCAGGCCTTGATCCGGAAGGCGTGGACAAAGTCTTGAATATTTTAAACAATCTGAATAAAGAAGGAATGAGCATTGTCATATCATCCCATGACATAGAAATGGTTAATCAATTTGCAGATAAAATTTTTGTTTTGTATGATGGCGAAATAATTGCTCAAGGAGACAAACACCGAATTTTTTCAGATAAAGAATTATTAAAAAAAGCTCACTTGAAAGCACCTGTGACAACTGAAATATTGTATAAATTAAAAGAAAATGGATTGAATGTCGATACTGAGAAAATAAGTATAAACGAAACAGTTGAAGAAATAATAAAAGCAACAAAAAATTAATTTGTAGCTTTTTTTCTATTTTTTAATTTTTCCTTAAGTTTATTTATAAACTCAAATTCATCATCCAGTTCTGGAGAATTGGCAAACCCGCAATTGGGACAATGTATGCTGTTACAACCATGTTTACCACAACTGGAACATCCGCGGTTTTCTATAGTATTCTCATCAAACTCGAAACCACACATACGACATTTCACAATAACACCGTTAATAAAATTAGTATAAAAAAAATAAATGAAAAAATTGAAGTTAAACCACTTCAATATTTTCAGCTTCTTCTTTACGAAGACAAACATCATATCCTTTGACACTCATTTCAATTGGATCGCCTAAAGTAGCTACTTTTTTAACTGTAATTTTAGCTCCTTTAACAAAACCCATGCCTAATAAGTGTCTTCTTAAATCCACATCGCCAGATTCATGGTATTTAACTAATGTTACAGTTTCACCAGGTTTGGCATCTTTTAATGTTTTCATATTATCACCAAATAAATGACTAGACCTAATAATTTTTAGGCATGCTAAAAATTCGTTATTCTATATTATGTAATTTCAAATATATAAATATTTAGTTATGACTAAAAAATATTGGAATAATAATTAGAAAAATCTAATTATCATCAATTTTTCTGAATTATTTATGCATATCTTATTTTTAATTTATCCGAATCCTGCCAATAAACCAACGTTGTAAATCAGGAATGATACGATATACGCTGTGACCAATGTGATGGCACACATTGTCAATGCCCATTTATAACTGTTGGTTTCTTGTTTGATTGCACCGATAGCAGCAAAACATGGGGTGTACAGCAATGTAAATGCCATGAATGAAAATGCGGACAATGGAGTGAAAGTATCATGGACCAAACTAGTGATTCCATCTTCATCATCCTCTTCCATACCTGCAAGAGTACCGAATGTAGCTACCACCACTTCTTTAGCGGCCAAACCTGCAATAATTGCTACAGCAGCCTGCCAGGTTCCAAATCCTAACGGAGCAAATATCGGAGCGATAACATTACCAATCATACCCAATACGCTTTCAGCAGATCCGTATTCCACACCTAATGGGAAGATACTTAAAGCCCACAATACGATGGAACAAGCAAGAATAATAGTACCCGCTTTTCTTAAGAATCCTTTTACCTTTTCCCAAGTGTGTAACAATACACCTTTTAGAGATGGTACTTTATATGTAGGAAGTTCCATTACAAATGGGGCAGACATTCCTTTGAATAATGTTCTTTTAAGAATAGCTGCAACAATAAGTGCCACGACAATACCCAATACATAAATTGCAAGCAATACCAAACCTTCATTTTCAGTGAAGAATGCTGCAATGAAAATAGCATAAATCGGCAGCCTCGCAGTACAGGACATGAAAGGAACAAGCATCATAGCAAGCATACGGTCAGATTCATTTTCCATGGTTCTTGTTGCCATAATAGCCGGCACACCACAACCAAATCCTAATATCATAGGGATAAAAGCTTTTCCGTGAAGCCCTACTAATTTGTGCATAATCTTATCCAAGGTAAATGCAGCTCTTGCCAAGTAACCGCAATCTTCTAAAATACTCAAGAACAAGAACATCAAAATAATAATCGGCAAGAAAGTAAGAACACCACCTACTCCTCCAATAATACCGTCACAGATTAATGAAGCCAAATATTCATTCGCAATAAATCCGCCGACCCATTCAGCTAACATTCCGAATGCCTCATCAATCAAGTCCTGGAATGGAGCACCGAGAGTGTAAGTAAATTGGAACATTGCATACATAATAACAAGGAAAATAGGAATAGCTAAAATCCTATCAGTTACAATTTTATCAATTCTATCAGTAGTAGTTTCTTTTTCAACAGCAGGTTTTTTAACCGCTTCGGCCATTAAACCATCAATAAACGCATATCTTGCATTTGCTACAACTTCCTCTGCACCCTCATTATAGATATCATGAAGATGGCCTGCCACCTGATCAGTTTTTGACAATATAGCAGAACTTTGAGAAGATTTCTGAACTTTTTGTGTGACAATTGAGTCTCTTTCCAATAATTTAATTGCTGTCCAAACAGAAGGAACATCCAATAGATTATTGTCTTTTTCTATTAATTCCTGCAACTCACCCAAGTGTTCTCTTAATTCATCACCATAGGATAATTTTGCACTTGAATCAATAGGATTTTTTGATGCGTTTTCAACAGCTGTTAACAATTCTTCAAAACCATCTTTATTTTTTGCATTAATTTCCACTACAGGGAAACCTAAAAGTTCACTCATCAAATCAACATCAATAATATGATCTTTTTTCTTTGCAAAATCATTCATATTAAGCGCCATTACCAAATTGGCACCCAATTCCATCATCTGGACTGTTAAATATAAATTACGTTCCAGATTAGCAGCGTCAACTACATTAATAATTACATCAGAGTCATCATCCACAATGAAATCTCTTGAAACGATTTCTTCCATAGAATGAGCACTTAATGCATAATTACCTGGTAAATCCACAACATCATAATCATAACTTCCATGAGAAAAGTGACCTTCAGCCCTTTCAACAGTTTTTCCTGGCCAGTTACCTACATGTTGGCGCATCCCAGTTAATTGATTGAATACAGTAGTTTTACCCACATTCGGGTTTCCTGCCAATCCTACAATTAATTCTGTCATTAACCATTTCTCCCTTGATTACATTTTAGTAAATGGCATCAAATGCCATTTACACACTAAAAAAAATTATTTTTAGTTTAAGCATATACCCATAAATTTTAGGTTAACCTAAACATAGTTTACTATTAGACTTTATCTTATATAAATATTTAGGCAAACCTAAAAAAATAGAAAACTTTATATACTATAGAAATCAACAGGTAAAGTAAGTGATATAATTTAGGCATGCCTAAATTGCCTAACAATTACATCACTTAAAACAAAAGACATTATTAGTCAAACGTAATACAATCTCCAAAATTAATTGAATATTAAATTAGCTTTTCACAATTTTCTAATTTAATATCAAGGGAAAATTATCTGCCAAATTTTCCAAAAAACACGATTGGTGTTTAATCTCCCCCATATTCATTAAACACCAATATTACTATCTATTTTTAAAAAAAATATTTCAAATCATTAGTTTTAGTTGAAACCAAGCAATAATATTATCAGACTAACTTTTAGAGCATTAATCAATAAAAGAAGAATTTTTTAAATAGATTTACAACAAAAATTGGAATTAAAAATTCAAGAACTTTTTAACTGTTAACTAGTGATTAAATTTAATTTTCAGTGATTGTTCATCCAAAAGAAGAAAAACATTTATATATCTAATTAGAAATCTTAATTTATGTATAAATTTACAAGGAATGAAATAAGAGATTTAATCATTGCGTTTATCGTGCTTACCATTGCTTTTGCAATAGCATCTTCAAGATTAGATGCGCATATATTCATTTCACTTTTACCGATTGTCATGATAAGTGTAGTTATAGGATCATTATTACATGAGGTCGGACACAAATTCGTGGCAATGAAATATGGCTACAAAGCTGAATTTAAAGCATGGCCCCTAGGACTATTAATATCAATTGCTTCCGCATTTACCGGGATGGTATTTGCAATGCCGGGCTCAGTTTCTACTTATGCAGACAATATTACAGATGAAATAAACGGTAAAATTTCAATTGCAGGACCTATGGCGAATATGTCAATTGCATTAGTCTTTATAGCTATCGCAGTTTTAATATATCCTTTCAAGTCATACTCAACAATTTTTACCTTAATGTATCTGATTTGTACTGTGGGATTCTCCGTTAATAACTTTCTGGCAACATTTAACTTATTGCCGCTATACACTTTAGACGGGACTAAAGTTTTAAAGTGGAGCGCCAAAAATTGGATTATCATATTTGCCATTGCCACAGTTATGCTTTTAACATCCATAACAATAGGCGCTGAAAATATGGTTCAACTGATTATAGAACAGTCCATTATTTAATGGAGATGATTTAAGAAAAACATTGTTGAAAACTTATTTCAACAACTTTTCTACTTATTTTGAATATTTTACATCATTTAGTTTATCATTTCATTTTTCAGGATATTTGCAACCGTTGACAAACCAGCACTCCTACACCATCAGTTTTTTAGTGCATCATGAAATAAACGGCCGCAATACTTGGCAACATAATGAGAATTGTATTGACAATCATCCTGAAACGGCGGGTTTTCCATTCTTTTGGTGTCAAATCCCTCATTTTTGGAATTTTTAAAACACTCAGAATAATCCCTGCAGACATGAAAATGAAATAGGTATTGATGATAAAGAGATACCCCGCTCCAAGGAGCATGTCCCATCTTCCGTTTGCAATGGAATATCCGCAGGTACATAACGGCGGCATCAGTGCAGTCGCAATTGCAACACCAGGGATAACGGTGTTCGCCTTGTCCTGCCTGGTCTGTCCAATGATTCCTGCAAGTCCCCCGAAAAATGCTATGAGCACATCAAAAAATGTCGGAGAGGTTCTTGCCAATAATTCTACGGTTGGCTCCTTGACCGGAGATAAAAGAAAATAGATTGCCGCTGCGGTTACACTGATTGCAATCTGGATTCCAAAACCTATTGTATGCTTTCGAAGAAGTGAATAATCAGCAGCCACACTTGCATATGCGGAAGCAAGAATACTTCCCATTAAAGGTGAAATCAACATTGCACCTATGATTACTGCCGTGGAACTCACATTAAGACCGACAGAAGCAATTACCATTGCACATACCAGAACACACATATTTGTTCCTGTAACTTGCCCTCCATCAAGAAGGCGTGAGCGAATCTCCTCATTTGATGCAGAATCCCCTGATAATGAAAAGATTCTATTGAGTTCATCCTTTACTGTTGCTTTTTTATTACCGTCATCGTCCATATTCCCATTTCCTCGCATCTCATAATTAATGGCATGTTAATGATGCCCCTTAAAAATTATTGTTTCCTTATTAAATAATTGGCGCTGATATTAATTAAATTAATTGGTATAATCTTCATTAGCTTATAATGTAAACTATGCCAAGGTTAAAAAAAAAAGTTTTGATTGCAGCATAATACTGCATAGGATTGCCTGATAAAAAAAAATGCATGAAATTGGCGTTATTTGCACCCATAAAATAACATTAAAGTTATTTTCAAATTAATTACCTCACAACCAGAAACTTAGAACACCGATAGCTACCGCCAACCCACTCAAACTATCTTAAAGAAGTATCTTAAGCCATACTATACAAATCCGGCAAGCAAACCCACATTATAAATCAGGAAGGAAACGACATAGGCAGTCACCAATGAGATTGCACATATAATCAAAGGCCATTTCCAGGAGTCGGTTTCCTGTTTGATTGTCGCGAGTGTTGCAAAACAAGGAATATACAAAAGGGAAAATACCATAAATGAATAGGATGACAACGGAGTGAAATTGTCATGGAGTAGATTACTAGTTCCGTCATCACCTTCAAGGCTGCCCAATGATGCGAATGTGCCCACAATGACCTCTTTAGCAATTATACCTGCAAGAATAGCTACAGCGGCCTGCCAAGTTCCAAACCCTAAAGGGGCGAATATTGGAGAAACCGCAGTACCGATTATTCCCAAAAGACTTTCCTGTGAAGCTGATACGACACCTACTGGAAGGTTGCTTAAAACCCAAATGATAATTACACCTACCAATATGACCGTACCTGCCTTTTTAAGAAAACCCTTAACTTTCTCCCAGGTGTGCAGTAAAACACCTTTTAAAGATGGAATCTTATATGATGGAAGTTCCATTACAAATGGAGCTGACATCCCCTTGAAAAGGGTTCTTTTAAGGATAGCTGCAATAATCAATGCAAGGGCAATTCCCACCAGATAAATTGAAAACATTATTATTGCCTGATTTTCAGTGAAAAATGCTGAAATGAATAATGTATAAATCGGAATTCTTGAAGTGCAGGACATGAACGGTATAAGCATCATTGCAAGCAGACGGTCTGACTCGTTTTCCATGGTTCTTGTTGCCATCACTGCAGGAACGCTGCATCCGAATCCTAAAATCATAGGAATAATCGCCTTTCCGTGAAGCCCTACAAATTTATGCATAATGATATCCAATGTAAATGCCGCTCTTGCCAAATAACCGCTGTCTTCAAGGATACTTAAAAACAAGAACATGAGAGTGATTTGCGGTAAAAATGAGATAACTCCACCAACACCGCCAATAACTCCTCCCGCAAGGAATGAAGACAGATATCCCTCACCAAAAATGGATATTACATATTCCGCCAATAAGTCAAAAAATCCTACAATGAAATTACAGAACGGTGTTGCTATCGTAAAAGTCAGACTGAACAGTAAAAACATTATTCCGAAAAATATGAAAGGCGCCAAAATCCTATTAGTTACAATCTTATCAATCTTATCGGAAGTTGTTTCCTTTTCAACGGCAGGCTTATTTACGGCTTCGGCAACCAAACCATCTATGAAAGCATATCTTGCATTTGCAACAACTTCGTCAGCGCCCTCATCGAAAATGTCATGAAAATGTTTTGAAACCTTATCTATTTCAACAAAAATTTGAGAGCTATTAACCGAATTTTGGACCTTTTTGATTACAATAGAATCTTTTTCCAACAATTTAACGGCAGTCCAAATGGAAGGAACATCCAACAAATCATTATCCTGCTCAATGAGTTTTTGGATATCGCCGAGATGTTCTTTCAGTTCGTTTCCATAAGATAACTTTTTACTTGAATCAATTGGATTTTTAGATTGCATTTCAACTGTTTTTAATAATTCTTCAAAACCCTCTTTTGTTTTTGCATTGATTTCCACTACCGGAAAACCTAAAAGTTCACTCATCACATCCATGTCAATGATATAATCTTTTTTCTTTGCAAAATCATTCATATTAAGTGCAATTACCAAGTTGGCGCCCAATTCCATCATCTGAACTGTCAAATATAAATTACGCTCCAAATTGGCCGCATCGACCACATTAATAATTACATCAGAGTTATCATCAACTATGAAATCCCTTGAAACAATCTCTTCAATTGAATGTGCACTCAATCCATAATTTCCCGGCAAATCAACAATATGATAATCATAATTCCCATGGGAAAAATAACCTTCGGCCCTTTCAACAGTCTTTCCGGGCCAGTTGCCAACATGTTGATGCATCCCAGTCAATTGATTGAAAACAGTAGTTTTGCCCACATTCGGGTTTCCTGCCAGTCCCACTATCAAATCCGCCATTAACAATACTCCAATCAAATTAATACAATAACATTTAAATAGCGTTTACATACTAAAAATAGTTCTAATTCCAGCCAAATCGGATTAGGTAAACCTAAACTTAAATAATAATTGAATTTTATCTTATATAAAATTTAAGATAAAATCATTGAAATCCAATATTAATACCATTCCCCGTCATATGTGTATGGGTCATCATAAAGCTCCTCATCCCAATAATTATATTCTAGATAATCATCCATTTCCTGATTCAAACCCCAATTATTGTTATCGTAATAGGTGTAGGGATCAAATGAACTTTCAAGATAGGAAACTATTACATTTCCTCTAAATTCCGCAGAGCTATACTTAGAATCACCGTCGAATTTGACATGAACATCATATACTCCAGGGGCGAATTTTATTGCATGAAGTTTACTATATGATTTATAAGCCCATTTGTAATTGCCGTTTTGATCAGTGATGTTGTAATGGATTTTTCCCGTACTTTTAATAGGTTTACCATTACTGTCAAAAAGCTTTATTATGATGAATGCCCCTTCAGACTTGACCTTAATCTGAACATTTTCCTTTGCGCAAGCCGGACCAGACAACAGTAAAAACGAAAATATGGCTACTAATATAATGAGGGTTTTTTTATTCATAATATTAATGTGCACATATTGTTATTAATATTTATTGTTAATTGTTGTATAAAACAACATTTAAATATGTCCATTACAGATATAAAACATAGGTGATTTGATGATTGAATATGAAGACATAATGAAAGACTCCCCTTATTTAATCTGTTATTTAATTTCTTTAACTAAAACACACGATTTTTATATGAACAAGCACATTAAAAGCGAAACAGAAATATTGCCTAGCCAATATTACATGCTGATGTTTTTATACCACGAAATGGGGACAAACCAATCAGACATTGCAAAAGCTTGCCTGATGGATAGAAGCGGCGTTTCAAGAGCATTCAAGGATTTTGAAGAAAAAGGATTAATCACACGAGAAATTAATGAAAACAATAAAAGGGCATACAAAATAAAATTAACCGAAAAAGGAATCAAAACTGCCCAGTTTCTAGAAAAAAAAGAAAAGGAATGGGACGATATGATTCATGAAGAATTAAACATGCCTGAAGAGGAACTATTCGAACTTTTATCCAAAATATCATTAAAGTCCTTGGAATTCAATAGGAAAAACTTTTAATCTTTGCTATCCGAACACTCATCAAATTATCACAACCCCCCACTGCAGAATTGACAATCTGCAATCGCCTTACTTTTATAAATGACCAATAAATTACTTAAAACAATTCCAGATAATTAAGTAAATTCTTCCATAAAAGTGCAATATCCCTTAATCACTTAAACAAAGTTTAAATTTAAGTTCAAATAATTAATAGCTATGATAGAATTAGTTATTGCTTGTTTTATAGGCATATTAATCGGAACTGCAACAGGAATGATACCCGGAATACATGTTAATACCGCCGGAGCAATTTTATTTGCGTCATCAAGTTTTTTACTGGCATTTTTATCTCCAGAATTTCTTTGCGTCCTAATGGTCGCCATGTCAATAGCCCATGCATTAATCGAATTCGTTCCATCAATGCTTTTAGGGGTTCCCCAGGAAGGAACGGCAACATCAATACTGCCAGGACACAGAATGGTTCTGCAAGGGCGATCAAAAGAAGTTATCAGAATTGTTTCCATAGGAGGTTTCGGAGCAATTATGGTTACGATTTTAATGCTGCCCATATTTGCAGTTGCCTTACCCATTCTGCATGATTTGACTAAACCATTTACATGGATAATTTTGCTTGTTGCGTCAATCTATCTGACATACCGCCTAACAAGCTCATTAAGAGACTTTTTATGGTCCATCCTCCTTTTTTTCCTATCAGGAATTTTGGGATGGACAATATTTCAAACTCCAATATCCTCAGGAGTATCGCTGATGTGTACCTTCTCAGGCCTTTTCGGAATCAGCACAATACTATTCAGTTTGAATGACTCATCAACAATCCCCCACCAGAACAAATTTTATGACCTAAATTTAGATTTAAACAAAATCAAAAGCATTTTTACCGGAGGAATTACCGGAGCCATATTGGGTTTTCTTCCAGGTTTCGGACCTGCCCAGGGAACCGTAATAGCCCAGGCTGTGAGCGGATCAAATGATAATGATGATGACGATACCGTTAATTTCCTACTTGCAACATCAGGATTAAATGTTTCGGATTGTCTTTTTTCACTGATTGCAATTTACATCATCGGAAACCCCCGAAGCGGAATAGCTGTTTATATGTCCTATCTGATATCTGAAATGTCAATCAACCATCTGATAATTTTCATCTTCTCTTCATTGATTGCAGTTTCCGTTTCACTGGCATTGTCCTTGAAACTAGGCGATTCCTTTTCCGGATTGATGGGTGGCGTTGATTACAAGAAATTGTCGATTGGAGTTATTTTGCTTCAAATATTGATACTCTATATCTTTGTTCTTTATTATCAGGCCCCCATCCTGTACATGACATTGGCTCTGATTACTTCAACAGCAATGGGAATGCTTCCCCACTATATCGGTGTCGGCAAGTCCCATTTAATGGGAATTCTGATTATTCCGGCCATTGTCATTTACATGCAAATGTTTCTGTAGGTGATTTTTATGGAATAACCAGAGATTTTTCTAAAAAAAGACATTTACAGGCTCAGACAACAAATGAAGAAGTGTTCAAATCATTAAATGAAACAACATAGCTTATATAACAATTACATTATCTGCTATTTTTTCTGCTTTTTTCTCTATTTCGGAAATGTCTGCTCCAGGAAATGCATCAATAACACACAAATCTGCTTTATCAATTTCCAAATCTTCAAAGGATTCGTTGAAAATTTCAAAATTATCTTCTATCCCGTTTATTTCCAGATTATTTTTCAATGATTCAACCATTTCCGGATTTATGTCATTGAATATGACCTTTTCAAACCCGAATTTAAGCAAATATATCCCAATGGCGCCCAAACCGCACATTGCATCAATAGCAGTTCCTTTATTAACATCATTATTGTTTAAATAATTGTGCAGTTGAACCAATTTTTGCTCCGTGGTCATTGCGACTTCGATGTGGTGCCGTGATTGGCTTTTAACTAAAATAATTTTATCACCAATCAGCGTCCTCATGACATTGATTTGAGTATCATCGCCTTCAAGAATTTCAAAATGATTTATATCCGAACCCTTGTCGAATACCCCAACGGTATCCTGCGGGCTTCCCTTCAAAACGCAGGCAACTTCAGAAACTTCGCCAAACAGTCTTGCTGCAACTTCACTGTTGAAATCGGGATGCAATAATATCAGACTCCTTTTAGCTAAAAACTGTGGGTTTAAGCTACTGTAGTAAAATTTGGATAGGGGAACCGGAGAATTGCGCCTAAGTGTTGCGCCATCACCAACAATTCCCCCTTCAATCATTATCTTCAAGATATGTGCCATTACAACATCAATCGGTCTTTTTCCACACTCGCATCTTTTAAAATCATCATCCAAACTTTCAAAATCCGCATAATCCGTTATTGGAGAGAATTTTTTAATCTGAATATCCCGACAATTCTCACATTCCATCATATCTTCGATTTTTTCATCCAAATCCTTTTTACTTATCATAATTGCACACCACAGTTGACTTATATTTATTTATTGACCGAAGTTAGTAATTATGATTTGTAAAGTAATAAAAAGTATATTAATTAGTATTACCAATTTTAAGAATAGCAAAAACAATCAGCAGGTTTTTAAAATGAAAACAAAATATTATCAAAGCAACAATAATCATTTAAAGCAATATGACGTAGTAAAACAAAATTATTCGTCAAATGAAAAAGTTCTTCTGGATGAAATTCGTGAAAGCCTAGTGGATTTGGCCATATCCTCTGGGGAAAATTTCCAGATAAATGAAGAGAAGCTACTCAATGACATCAGAATATTCTTATTCAACAGGTTTCGTGGAGAAAATCAGAACAATCAGATTTCCAACGAATATTTGGAGACACTGTCAAGGAAGTTTCTCAGAGACATTATTGGATATGGCAAAATCGATTCATTGATTCAAGATGATGAACTCGAAGAGATTATGATAATCGGAGTAAACAAACCTCTTTTCGTTTATCACAGAAAGCACGGCATGATGAAAACCAATATTGAATTCAGTGATGAACAGGAACTTCTAGACTTAATCGATTCAATGGCAAGAGAAATCAACAGAAGAATAGACCAGGAATCACCAATTTTAGATGGGCGACTGAATGATGGATCAAGAATCAATGCGACAATACCTCCCGTTTCAGCAGACGGCCCTTCACTTACAATCCGTAAATTTAAAAAGGATCCTTTAACAATTATCGATTTGATAAATTCAAAAACGCTTTCAGTAGAACTTGCAGCGTTTTTCTGGTTGTGTTTTGATGGATTGGGCGTCAAATCGGCGAATGCAATAATATCCGGAGGAACAAGTTCCGGGAAAACCACCACATTAAATGCGCTTTCTGCATTTATTCCCCCTACAGAACGGATCATCACAATTGAAGATACATTGGAACTTCAAATACCCCATGAACATGTAATACGAATGGAAACAAGGCCCGCAAATGTTGAAAATAAAGGGGAACTGACGATGAATGACCTTGTTAAAAATTCATTGAGACAGCGCCCCGACAGAATCATCGTAGGGGAAGTTAGAGGCGAAGAAGCAATAACCCTTTTTACAGCATTGAATACAGGACATTCAGGATTCGGAACGCTGCATTCAAATAGTGCAAGAGAAACAATCACCAGACTAACAACAAACCCTATGTCAGTTCCCCAAATAATGATTCAGGCTATCGACTTTATAATAATGCAAAACAGGATTTACACCTCCTCAGGAGTTTCATACAGAAGAATAAGTGAAGTGGCAGAAGTTGTAGGAAGTGAAGAGGGAGTCATACAGCTTAATAAGATATTTCAATGGAATCCGGAAACAGACCATATCGATAATGTCAGCATTTCAAGCAAAACATTAACTCAAATATCCAATTTAAGCGGCAGATCATTATATGAAATTAACAGGGAAGTTGAAAACAGGGAACTAGTATTGCAGCATATGGTAAACCACAATATACATTCGGTTAATGACGTGAATGAAATTTTAAAGCTATATCATTCCAATCCTGAAAAAGTCTTAAATAGAATCCAATTGAACAGGTGATATCATTTTCAAAAAATTTTTTATAGCTGTGGGAGGATTATTATTATTTCTAATGAAATCCCTGGAGGGACTATCCCCAAAAAACATTGATTTTAAAAATGAAATTCAAAAAGACAATATTAAATCCAGCCTGTTTTCAGGAATTGATTTTGAAAAAGAGGCGACCACACCAAAAAACGAAAATGAAAAATTTATAAAAATCAGGACAAGATTAATCAAATATCTGATTGACAAAAGAATGATTTTATTTCTTGTAGTGTCCTTTATCGTAATTGCCTTTCTTGCGCCATTGGAAATTAGCGGGATTTATTTAGTGTGCATTCTAATGGTTTACATCCTTATTTTTTATTACCCTCAAATGAAAGAGAAGAATAGCTATTCAGATTTGAATCAGGAACTTCCCTATGCTTTAAGACACATGGGAATCGAGCTAAAATCTGGAAAAGGTTTGCATGATACATTGGTGACCATAAGAAATGGGGGCTACGGGTCACTGTCCCGCGAATTTAACCGGGTTCTTGAAGAGGTCAAATACGGAAAATCCACTGAAGAATCCCTTCTGGAAATGTCACATCGCGTTAAATCTGAAGGGCTTACCCGTACAGTCCATCAAATAATCGGCACTTTAAGGGTTGGGGGAAATCTTGCCAACAGCCTGGAAATTATCGCAAAGGACCTCTCTTTTGAAACACATATTAAACTGAAGGAATACTCCCAAAAATTAAATTCATTCATACTGATTTATACATTCATTGCAATTCTCGCACCAGTGATTATTTTAATAATGCTGATGGCCGGTTCCATCGTAATGGGCAATCTGATATCTGGAAACCTATTACTGATAATATATAGCCTCTTCTTCCCGTTAGTTGTGATGTTGATGGGAATGACAATTAAAAAATTAGAGCCTAAAATATAGATTTAAAAAAAAAGAAAATTGAAGGAATATTAACCGAAGAAGGTTTCAATTCCTTTTGAGGCCAATAATCCAACAAACGCACCATCCTCATCCATGATAATATTACCTTTGGAATACTGGTCCATTGCTGCATTAACCATAGCTGATTTAATTTTAGGGTCTTTTGCCTTAATGGCCGCTGCCCTGACAACATCCATTACCGCATCCCCCCTGGATGCACCTTGACTGTTACTTTCTTCACGGATAATATCAATACCGCTGGCATTGGTTTGCTTGCCGTTGATGGTCAATGGCCCTGCAGCTTTAAGAATAGCGTTCAATGCTTCATCATTAATTGCAACAACATTGTCAATAGTTACATTGGTATTGAATTCAACGATTTCCTTGGCAAGTTGCATGCCTTTAGAATTGTCTGCATCATGGAATGCGTCATGCATCAGCAAATGGGACCCGGCACCCTGCTTTTGATATTCCTCAGGTTCGGATGCTGTTGGGTGTTTCATTCCACCAGGATAAAACGGAGTATAACCTTTCAAGGTACCATTGTCTAGAGTAACTATGAATGCCATATCACATGCCCCCATTCCAGGCCTAGTTTCTCTTTCATCAATAGCGCAAACTAAGATATTTTTTTCACCAGACCCCAAATCCTGGCCCAGATATAGGGCTCCAGCAATAAGTGCAATTAAGCCGATTACAACAACAATCAAAATAGATATAATTATTTTTCTAGTTCTATTCATAACCTTACCCACACTATTTTAATAAAAATAAATTTAATTATTTGAGTATCTTTTTTTAATGATACTTAAATTTTCTTGAATACTGTGAGGATAAAACAAAAAAATCAATGGCATTTGCAGCCAAAAAAGAAACACCATAATTTTTTCAATATGCTCTTTTTCTCCTTTGGATCTTCTTTTTTGTTAACACAACATGCTGGCTTATCACTTACTTCAGACATGAAAATCATCTTTTATTTGATTAATGAAATTAAATATGAAAGAACATATTTAATTTCTTGAAAGTAGTTATATGTACCTATTAAATTAGAAAAAAGATAATTAATCTAATTTAATAGTTAATTGGAGTGTAGTTTAATAGTTTTTTAAAACCAACAAACTTTAGCAATTAAATTTTAGGTATGCCTAAATTTTATCACCAAATATAATGTTATCCAAAGACATATATAAAAATATCGTTTTTTTAAGTAGAACTAAAATTATAAAATATTTGAAATTGCTTGAAAAAAAAGAGATAATTGGTGTTTAATTA
>NZ_JBGVOG010000084.1:0-15740 GCF_045126245.1 Methanobrevibacter sp.
AATTCCATAGACTTAAATAAATACCTACTTCAATATATAAAGAATTAAATACCAGTTAAACAACTAATTTCTATGAAAATCTTAACTATGAAAAAAATAATTGTAAATCTACCTGAGAACTTAGCATATAATATGATAAACAGGATACTGTCGTTCCACCGGATAATCGATTTAAAGTTGAGGTGGTTGGTAAAAAATTGATTCTGAAATAACCGCAATAATAAATAATCATAGGAAATATATAATTAATAGCAAACAATGAAAATTATTAAAATACTCTTTAATTACTAGAAACCATTGAACTTTTATGAGGACTTTTAAAATGAGGCTAGGAAAAACTAATTTAAAAGTAAACAAAAATGGATTTGGTGCCCTACCAATCCAAAGATGCACAATGGACGAATCGATTGAAATTCTCCAAACAGCTTATGAGAATGGAATAAACTTTTATGATACAGCGCATTTCTATACTGACAGTGAAGAAAAAATCGGTCGTGCATTGAGTGACGTTCGTGAAGAAATATATCTTGCAAGTAAAAGCGGGGCAGAAACTGTAGATGACTTCTGGAGTGATTTGGAAACTTCACTTAAAAGCATGAAAACAGATTACCTTGATCTTTACCAGTTCCACAATATCTCATTTTGTCCCAAAGAGGAAGATGACTTATACAAAGCCATGCTTGAAGCAAAAGACAAAGGTATGATAAGGCATATTGGAATTACAACCCACAAAATCACACATGCCCATGAGGCACTTGATTCCGGCCTTTATGAAACTTTACAATATCCATTTTCCTATTTAAGCGGTCAGGAAGAAATTGACCTTGTTGAAAAATGTAAAAAATTAGACGTTGGTTTTATTGCAATGAAAGCTATGGGCGGAGGATTGATTAAAAACTCAAAAGCAAGCTATGCTTTCTTAAATCAGTTCGACAATGTCCTGCCTATATGGGGAATTCAAAAACTTGAAGAGCTTAACGAATTCATATCATACGACGAAAACACTCATTTAGATGATGAATTAAAAACCATTATTGAGAATGATAAAAAGGAGCTTGGAGACAATTTCTGCAGAGGATGCGGCTATTGCATGCCTTGTCCTGAAGAAATCAATATCAGCCTATGTGCCAGAATGTCTCTATGGATTAGGCGTTTTCCAACAGAACCTAATTTGGATGAGAAAACCCAGGAAATTATGAAAAAAACTCTGGATTGCGTAGAGTGCTATGAATGCGTTGACAAATGCCCATATGAATTAAGCATTCCGGAACTTTTAAAGGAAAACTATGAGGATTACCAAAATGTTTTAAGCGGGAAAACAAAGGTGTGAACATGAAACAGTGCATTGAAAATCCAGATGATGTTGATTGGGCGAGTTACTGGGCTGAAAGACTTGAAACAAAAGTCATGAAAAACTGGGATGAAGCGGCACCCGGATTTTACAAAAGAACCCATAAAGAAGACTATAACACTGCCCTTTTTGAAAAGCTAATACTCAGTGAAAATGATACCGTTTTAGATGTTGGATGCGGTGAGGGATCAGTCACAGTACCTCTAGCCAAAAAAGTAAAAAAGGTCATTGGAATAGATTCATCACCAAAAATGCTCGAATACCTCAAAAAAAGAGCTGAAGAAAATAATATCGATAACATTGAAACTATCTTAAAGCCTATTGAAGAGATAACCTACGATGAAATCGGAGATGTTGATGTCGTTGTCTGCTCCAGGTCACTGAATGCAATCATACCGATCGAAGAAACATTAGCCGAATTAAACAAAATTGCCAATAAATATGTTTTCATAACTATTTTCGGACCTGAAAACAAAAAATTGGAAAAGGACTTTGACAAAATGCTCGGCATACAGACAGAAGACTTTCCGGACTACAACTATTTCTTCAATATATTATTCAATATGGGAATCTATGCAAACATTGAACGCTTTGACCTTAAAAACTACAAGATTTATGACAGTGTTGAAGATGCAATGAACAACGGTAAATTCCGACTCGATTTGTACTCAGACAGTCAAAAAGAGGAGCTTAAAAAATATTTGGCTGAAGTCCTTATCAAAAATGAAGAAACTGGAAAATTATTCAATGAAAAAGACAAAGCCGATTGGATAATGGTTTGGTGGAAAAAATAGAAAATTTTTCATTATGTATTTAAACATTCTATTTTCATAAAAAAACACTAATTATTCTTTTTTTAATCATTTTAAGATGCAAGTGGGCGCTTACATTCGAAAAACTATTTATATGCCGTTATATAAACTAAATAATGGGTTTGATGTGTTCATTGAAATTGAAAACATCAATGACAAAAAATTATCAAGGTGATTACTGTGATTGATTGCTGGACTAGAAATTTAATTCATTAGATGAACAAGGCTGTTGAACTGTAAACTGATTGGAAATGAGATAATGTGCACTTGGGAAGAAGCGGTTGAGCAATTCCAAAGATTTAATCATTTGAACTAAATTTGAACACAATAAAATAGACTGGAGGTGAAAACATGATGAATGTAGATTTTGGAGATCTCATTGATTTCATACCTGATTTCAGATGTTTCTAGACTTTTAATTAAATTCGCAAAAAAATGCTCTATAGGTGTGTAAATTCTGCGAATTGAAAATGACATGTAAATGCTGCCTGTTTGTAAGGCATCAAGCGGGCAGTTTTAACATAACTATTTTTTAAACGAATTTTTAACATTGATTTTACGGATTATCGTCAATTTTAGGGAATTTTGTTTTGAAAATTTCTGGTGAAAACATTCTCTGTAAACTTAATAAAATTTTACTGTTACATTTGGAAAAAAAGTATTTTTAAAAGTGAGTTGTAAAATCCGTCTTTTGACTAAATAGCTGTAGAGCTCGTCTTTGACTTCGTTTTTTATGGAAACTATTGAAAATTGAAAAAGAATATCTTCTGTGAGGGCATATTCATCGTTCATAAAAAAAATCACCTACAACATTATGTCATAGGTGATTATTATGATTTTTGTTAAAATCTGATTTAATCATGATTTAATCATGGTTAATATCATTTTATATGGACTGTTTTCAGCTTGAAGAGCATGCGGTTCATTGGCAGGCATGATAATTATTTCACCTGCTTTAACTGTATGTTTTTCACCGGAAATTGTAATTTCCGCTTCACCGTCAATTACCTGAACCATTGCATCAAAAGGTGCTGAATGCTCAGACAATCCCTGGCCTTGATCAAAGGCAAAGAATGTAACAGTCCCCAATTCTTTTTTTATTAATTCACGACTAACAACCGTGTCATCCTGATAGTCGACTAGTTTCTGGATATCTAAAGCCTTTGCTCTAATATCCTCACTCATAGACTATTCCCCCATAATTGTTTTAATATCTGCAATCGCATCTCCAGTAGTTGGAGTCAAATTATAGTTTTCAACCAAGACATTTATAATGTCTTCGTTACACCATGCAGGAAGAACCGGTCCGATCCACATGTCGGTTTTACCTAAGTATAACAATGCCCAAAGTACTGCAGCTGCTTTTTGTTCCATCCAACTGAGGACAATAGTTAATGGCAAGTCATTTAATTCCATGTCGAACAATTCACATAATGCCAATGCTACATCAACTGCAACAATAGTGTCGTTACATTGACCTACATCCAATAATCTTGGAATGCCTTCAATGTCGCCTAAGTCAAGGTCATTGAATTTGTATTTACCGCATGCTAATGTTAAGATTACGGTGTCTTGAGGCAAGTTCGCTACGAATTCCCTGTAGTAGTCATTGTGTTTTGCTGCCTTGTCACATCCTCCGACTACAAAGAATCTTCTGATTTTACCTTCTTCCACTAATTTTTTGATTGCATCCGCATGTTCAACGATAGCTCCTGCACTCCAACCGGTAGTGATTGTGGTCAATTCTTCAGCTTCCAATCCGCCAAGGGATTTTGCGCATTCAATCACTTCTGAGAAGTCATAGTCATCTACGGTTTTTACTCCTTCAAGCTTTGCTACATCCATGGTGAACATTCTTTCCTTATATGCATCAAGTGCAGGCAGTACACAGTTACTGGTACCAACAATAGCTGCATTGTATTTTTTAAAGACTGTTCTTTGATCATGCCATGCTCCACCAAGTTGCCCTGCCAAGTTTTCATATTTGTTTAATCCAGGATATCCGTGGGCAGGCAACATTTCAGAGTGTGTGTAAACTTTAATGTCAGTTCCTTCCACCTGTTTTAATAATTCTTCCAATGCTTTTAAGTCGTGACCGGTAACGATAATTGCTGGTCCTTCTTGTGCACCGACTTTTACTTCAACAGGTTGTGGTTCACCGTAAGCTTCAATGTGTGCATCCTTAAGCAATCTCATAACATCCACACTTACTTTACCTGCTTCTAAAGCTAAAGCAACCAAGTCACCAACGTCAAAGTTGACATTGGTTAGTGTAGTGTACAAACCTTTGGTTAAAAATGCGTCGATTTCTGGATTGAATTTGCCTAAAACATTTGCGTTGTAGTTGTATGCACTAATTCCTTTCATAGTGAAGATCAAGTTATCCTGTAATCTTGCCACTGTCGGTTTTTTACCACAAACTCCACTTACAGTACAGCCAGTACCTTTAGCGGTTTGGGAACATTGATAACAAAACATGTCTAATCCATCTGCCATTTTAATTACCTCATTTTTTATTGTTAATTATAAATCAATTTGAAAAGTATATAAACATTTTGTCACTATTCAAGGGTGAAAAGTAGTAATACTTTAAATATTATGAAAACTAGATTATAATTATGGATGAGAATATATCAGTTTTAAAAGGAATTGGACTTACAATGTATGAAGCGCAAGCATATGTAACACTCACCTCACTAATTGAGTCAACTGCTGCCGAAATAGCTGAAAAGTCAAATATTCCTCGAAGTAAAATATATGATGTTTTGAAAGGATTGTATGAAAAGGGTTTTATTGAAATCGAAGATGGACGGCCTTTAACCTACATTGTAAAATCCCCTGTTGAAGTTTTAAGCCTTGAAAAAGAAAAGATTAACAGCGAATTAGATGACACGATCACCAGACTAACAAATGTCTATGAAAACGGAATGAGTCAGGTTCAGGCCCCCATATGGAGAATATATGGTGTTGAAAAAATCATTAATCAGGAAGTGGAAATCATCAAAAGGGCGAAAAATACCGTCAATATGAGAATTGGATTTCTGTTTGAAGGTGAAGGAGAAGCGCTTGTAAAAGCCTTTAAACATAGACGTAATTTAGAAATCAATATTTTGGCCTCACCCACATGTTACATCAACAATGAAAAATTTGAAATAATTGAATTTTTCAAGCAAAATGACATTAATATTCAAAAAGCAGACATACCTTTTGTTAAAGTAATGATTGCCGACTCAAAAGAAATGCTGCACACCTACACTAAATTTACCGAAGACAAAAGGAATGTTATTCCCGAAACCGCCATCGGAATCTGGAACAAATATGAAGAAATAGCTAAAAACTATGACGACCGTTTTATGAATCAGTTGCAAAAAATCAAAAAGAAATCTAAAACATCAAATTTTTAATATAACAATCATAAATATAATAAAATAGTATACGATTAAACTAAAAAAATGTGGAAATAGGTGTAAATTATGCGAAACGAAATAGAAAAATATATGATAATCATCACATTCATATCTTCATTTTTTACAGTGTTTGTCTTAAATGGAGTGATTCTTGCGGTTCCTGAAATTGCTAAAGAATTTGGAATGAGTAACCTTACCCAAAATTGGACCTTAACTATTTTCACATTAGTTGGAACAATGCTTACAATTCCTGCCGGCCAGATTGCGGGCAAATATGGTTTTAAAAGAACATTAAGCATTGCAAATTCAATATTTTTAATTGGATTAATCGGATCAATCATTGCATTTTCAACTGAAACCTTTTTAATTTCAAGGATTGTGCAGGCTATAGGTATAGCTTTTGTAAATGTATGCGAAATAGCAATAATCACTTTATCAATTAGTAAAGAAAGTAGGGGAAAGGCTTTAGGAATTATTATTACTGGGGTTTACTTAGGTACTTCAGCATCTCCTGTTATCTGCGGGTTTTTAGTTCAAAACTTTGGATGGAGATCAATATTTATTTTTTCAATAATATTCATTGCCCTATGTGTAATTTTACTTAAAATGAAAATAACCCCCGAATGGAAAACAAATGAAAATGACAAATTTGACAGGATTGGTTCAGTCCTATACATGGTCGGCATTTCTTTATTGATTTATGGATTTTCAGCATTGATTACCACAACCGGAAAAATATCCCTGGTTATGGGAATTATTATACTAGTAATATACTTCTCATATGAACTAAAACAAAAATCCCCTGTATTTGATGTGGATTTATTTAGAACTAAGGCGTTTACCGCATATAATCTGGCTGGAATGTTTGGTTATTTTGCTGCGATGGTATTTACAACACTAATCAATTATCACTTCCAATATGTAAAAGGGTTTAATCCTGAATTAACCGGTTTTATATTAATTGTAAGTCCTATAGTCATGTCCATTACAGCACCATATGCCGGGAAACTTTCAGATAAAATGCATCCTCAAAAAATCGCGACTGTTGGTATGGTAATAACTACTTTTTCCATGATTATCCTGTCATTTTTGGATAAAAATACCCCATTGTATATCATTATATTAGCAATGGCCCTACAGGCATTTGGTACTGGATTATTCTCATCTCCAAATTTAAATGCAGTTATGAGCTCTGTCGATGAAAAAGATGCTGCTTATGCATCTGCAGGGCAATTAGCAACTAGAGCTATAGGCCAGTCAATGAGCTTGGGTCTTTTGACATTAGTGTTCTCATGGATTATGGGCAATCTGGAATTATCTTCAATCTATTCCAATATGATTGTACAGTCTTCACAGATAATCTTTGCGGTTTGCAGCATTGCATGTGTTTTTGCCATAATCACATCAATAATTGGAATAAAAGCGGACAATAAAATTAAAAGATGAAAAGAACTATATTCTTCTTGAAGCGATTATAACATCATATATGTCATAAGGCGGAAGCTCTATCTTATAATCCAAAAGTTTAATTAAAGCTTCAATACCTTTTCTTCCACTGGAGAACCATTGGTATGTATTTTTTGGAATAATAACCAAGCCCCCAGTTTTGACTTTTGAGAAGATATCTAAAATGAGTAAAACCTTATCTGACTCATTTTTACCAAACAAACTTTTATTTAAATTGATAACAACAAAGTCAAAATTGCCCTTCAAATCATTTAATTCACTAGATTTAATTTGCACCATATTCACATCTTCAGCAAATTGGTCAGTTACAAATAGTCCAGTCCCATATCTTGAAGATTTCTCGATTATTGGCCTAATTTCACTTAAATATTCCCCATCATCCCTAATTTTAACATTGACGGAATCTTCACTTAGAATTAATGAAAAGGCATTTCTTTCAACATCTCTTAAAAAGTTTAAATTTTTATCCACTTCATGTTTATTTTCATGAACTAAAAAAATAAATCCCGCGGCAGTATTCAAGTCTTCGGTTTTTTGGAAAAACATGTCATACTGGTCAACACTAATTAATACAGCATCATGATACGCTTTTAATCTGTTGCTCATATCACCTATAGGTGATGAACGGGCAACCATATCAAAGGGAACAATGAAAAATTTTAAAGTGCCGTGAGCATATAACTCATACTTTTTCTTTAGTTCATTATAAAAACTTTCTGGCTTCAAATAGGAATCCAGAATACTGTCCGTTTCATGTTGACCTGAAATTCTATCCAAAAATTTGGCAGGCATTCCTCCACCGCATGGACGGCAATTAACCTCAATTAAAACAGGTCCATTTTCATCAATCATATATTCCCCATGAACAGGACCATATTGAATTCCCAAAGCATCTGCAACTTTATAAGCATATTCCACCATTTCAGCTTCGCCAAGACTTAATTCGTTTACAGTTTCACAGGAATCATAAACAATAGCTCCATCAGATGTTCTGACTTTATTATATTTCCAAATTAGAGTAACGCGATGAACGCCCTTATGTGTTACCGTATTGACTATGTATTCAATGCCGTTGATGCGTTCCTGAATTAAAAGTTCCTGAATTTGATCACCATAATAATTTACGTTATCAAATAGGTGTTTGATTGAATCAACCATCTCAGCCCTGTCGATGCAGATTCTAACGCTTGCAGAACCTGCACTATAAACTGGCTTTATGACAACTTCCTTCAATCCTTCACTATCATAAAAATCCAATGCCTCTTCAAGAGAGCGAACAACCTTTCCTTTTATTGAACGGAGCCCCCTTTGGGCTAGTCTTTTATGCATTTCATCCTTTAAAGTCATTGCATCAAGATTTTCAATCGGATTTCCTAAAAGATTCAACTCATGAGATAACTTGGTTGCTAAAATTACTCCCCTTTCATTACCCGGCACAATCAAAAGAGGATCAAACTTTTTTACTTCTTCAAGAGTTTCTTCGAAAGTATCCTTCTCGTAAATCATTTCAAAATCATAAGGAATTGCTTCATATTCCTCCAAAATATGTTTCCCGAATTTCTTTCCTTCTTCAGTATCAGAATCATTTAAATGCAAAACAACTGGATTATATCCCCTATTGATAATATCTTCAATAAAATTTTTCCCTGTTGATATGCACTCAACAACAATAATATTTCTCATAATACCCCTCATCAAATAAATTTTTCTTCAAATTCAATTAAAACATCTAACAAATCATAATCCAGGCGATTGATAGATTTATAAGCAATTTCATTCGGAACATCCCAATAAGCTGAGGCAATGCTTCCAGCTATTGCCGCTTGAGTATCGGCATCTCCCCCTAAAGAAACAGCATTTCTTACTGTATCCTCAAAGTTTCTGGCTTCCAAAAAACAGATTATTGATTCAGGGACGCTTCCGGCACAGGAAACATCAAATGAATAGGACGGACGAATTTCATCTACAGACCTGTCCAAATCATAATCATACCTTATTTCAACATGCTGCCTGATTTCATCTTTATTGGCACCTATTCTTGCCAGATAAATTGCATCTGCAGTAGCCAAAGCCCCCTTTATTCCTTCAGGATGGTTATGGGTTACGGCAGCGGATTTATAAGCTAAGTTTTGTACTTCCTCAAGGGAATCCCCAACCCAAGCGCATGGAGAGACGCGCATTGCAGAACCGTTTGCCCAACTTCCATAAGCTTGAGGAGAATCCTGGCTTAGCCAATTAATGAACATTCCGCCATAACCCGCGTTAGGATATTTCAGCCCCCAATATTTCAACTCATCAACCAATACTTTTTTAGAGACCTTATCCTTAATTAGCCAGTTTGCAACGGCCAATGTCATGATAGTGTCATCCGTAAACATAGATCTTCTTTCAAACAAGTTGAAATCCTTTGTTTTAATCTGATTGAATTCCCTTGTTGAACCTATTATATCACCCGCGATAGCACCAATAATTCCTTTCATAATAATAATTTGTGCTTATCAATTAAATATAATTAAGTATTACTCAAACAAAAAGGGAGTAATAAATTAAAATTTAAAAAAACTAAATGTTTATTTATTATAACTTCGATAAAAAGTTATTAGTGATGGATATGAGTTGTTGGAAATACTGGCCAAAAATAGAAGAAATTGCTGACAAATTAGAAAATTACGGTGTTGATTCACTGGACGACCTTTCTTCATTGAATTCCGTGGATTTGGATGAAATAAAAAAATTGTTAGATGAGATAGAAGTTATTGCACATGACGAAACTATAGATTTCGATTCAGCAAAACACATTCTAGATGATGAAAAAATGAACCAGGCCTTAAAACTAATTAGAAAGTTCTATTTATATATCGGAGCCAGATTGGAAACAAGTAATGCAGAAGAAATAATCAATTCAGATGATCCTCAAGCGGCTTTAGATAAATTTCATTTCTATGAAAGATATCAAGGCTTACTTACCAATGAATCCAAATTAGCGCATTGGCATGAAGATAAAACCTTTGTTTTTGTAGGAAGCGGTCCTTTACCATTGACATTGATATTATTCAGGCAAAAATTCGGATGTAAATGCATAGGCATTGAAATTCAGGAGGATGTGGCCGAATTATCCAGAGAGGTTATTAAAAAGCTAGGTCTTGATGACGGTATCGAAATATTGGTTGGAGATGAAACATTACTTAAAGACCTTGACTTTGATATATTGATGGTTGCCGCATTTGCTGAGCCTAAAGAAAGAGTATTTTCAAATGTATGGGAAATTATTGATGAGAAAACACCGCTTCTTGTTAGAACCTACAGCGGTATGAGAGCCATTCTTTATGCTCCCCTAACCGATACAATTCTTAGAGGATTCCACAAAGAAGTAATGTTGCTTCCACTGGGAAATTCAAATAATACAAGCGTATTGCTAAGAAAAGTAGTCTAAAAAACCTCTTTTCTTTTAATTTTCAACCATGAAAATTTTTAAAAAAAATAGCTATTAAAGAATCGAGGAGAGGAGATTGCTTCAATAGCTATTGTAGACAGTGAAAGAAACCCATATAAAATTTATACAAATCTCTTTTTTATTAATTATCCTACATTGATGGAGAAAATAAAGCAATATTAACTGGTTATGCCAACAGTCAGTATTACCCGGCTAATGATGAATTTATCAACATAAGAATAATTAACATGAAAAATAGTCAAAATATTCTCTATTTCAACTATTTTTCTAACATCAGTAATCATCTCACTAATCTTAGAAAAACAATTAAATATGATAGTAAATAGCTATTTTAATAGCTATCTACAATCAATATGGCTGACTATTTTTTTTAATCTATTCTAATTCCAATGGCCCTAATTTTGAGAGAGTTTTATGGAATTCATCCATTGTTTTCTGGAATTTTTCACCTTCAGATGCAGAAATCCATTCAAAACGGAATCTTTCCTTTTCAATGCCAAATTCTTCAATAATATCCTGAACAATTTTTGCTCTTCTAGACCATTTGTAGTTACCTGCATCATAATGGCAATCCCCAATATGGCAGCCCCCTACAAACACTCCATCAGCACCTTCTTCAAATGCTTTGAAAATCATTGACGGATTAATTCTTCCAGAACACATTACACGAATTATTCTAACATTTGGAGGATATTGCATACGTGCGGTTCCTGCAGTATCTGCTCCACCATAACAACACCAGTTACATAATAAACCAACAATTTTTAAATCATCAGACATCAAAACCACCTCATAACTCCACTTTATCTGGACTGTATAATGGAGGTTTACTATCATTTGAAACTCCAGCTACATAACCAGTTCTATTATAATATTTTTTCTGCAATTTGTCAAAAATCAATGAAACAGGAATATCCATTGGACATACATCATCACATTGACCACAATCACAACAACTGAAACTCATATGGGATAATCTAACTCCCTGGAAAGCTATAGGACTAGGAGGTATATCCTTTTCATCGAAGTATGATTTATTGAGTTCACAGTTTTCATAACACCAACAGATAGGACAAATATCACGACAAGCATAGCAACTGATACATCTGTTCCAATCATCAATTCCATTAACTGACGGATAAGTCGCATCCTGATTTTTCTTAGCCATTTTAATCATGATGTTTTCAACTTTGGATCTTCCTTCAATTGCTGCTTCGCTTGGAGATTTGGTTTCAAGAATTCCTGCTTTTTTAGCACCATCGATTAATTCCTGACCTTTTTCATTATTAATTTCAATGAATGTCCATCCATCTTCAGCACCCCAATTTCCACATGCGATATTTGCTTTTCTTGGGATTTTTACATCACATCTTTGACAGTTTTTACGACGACCAAATCCTTTTTCTTCCAATTCATGGATTTTTACAGCTTCTTCGCCTCCATCAGCAAGTTCGATGATGAATTGTCCTTTGTCAATTTCTTCTGAAATGACATCATCAGGATCCGCTTCATAGAATAAATCAATCATTTTTCTACCCGGCATTGGAGCAACTGTACCTCCACAATTTAAACCGACTGTGTAGATATTATCCGGATTGATTTTATGTCTCTTAATAAGTTCATCAATTGACCTTATATCACATGGTTTAACTGATACTGCTATTTTTTTATCTTCGAAGTATTTTTGGATTAAATCGCCTACCATGGTTGGAGCACAGTGATAAGAACCGGCAGTTCCGATTAAATCTTCAGAATTTGTTATCAATGTTGGAATTCCATCATAAACATCATCACAAGGACGCAAAGCTAAAACTCCATCAACAAGACCTTCGTCCAATAAATATTTGAAAATGCTAGTGACTGCACCACCGCATTCACCCGCATTATGAATTTCATCATTACTAGATTTAGCTAAAACATAACTCATAAAAATCACACCAATTAACCTTTAATTTTTTCAATAACCTCTACAATGCTTAATGCATCAGATTCCATAACCTGACTAAAATTTTGACTTTCACCCATAGCGTTTACAAAAGAGCCTTCATATTCTAACCAAGATTTGACCGGAACAACAACATCTGAGGCTTTTGTGGTGTCATTTTCAAATGCTGATAAACTAATAATTATAGAGATGGATTTAAAATCAAAATCAAATTCATTTAAAATATCATCATTGAATACTAGTAAAACCTTAGTATTAGCCAATAGTTCGAGAACTTCATCTTTTGAATTAGGATCTGCAATATTTAAAACACCTTTTGTATTAGTCTTACTATATACCGGCAATATTTTTGAACCCAACTCCTCAATTTTATCCAAATCATCACTTGAATCAACAGTATTAAAAACAATCACTGATGACTCATCGAGATTATCTTTATAATTATTTAAAAATTCTTGGACTGATACGGAAGTTGTTTCATCGGAAATGTTAGCAGTTACAGATTTTTCAGCTTTTATATTAGAAAAGATTTTAGCTCCATTTTGTTTTGCATGAACAATTCTTCTTCCTATTAATGGGTTTTCATATAAAATATCCCCGATCACTAAAACTGAAGATGCCTTCTCAATTTCCTCATAAGACGCAACTTCATCAAAGTTTCTCAAATCATCAGCATAAAACAGTAAACTAAAATTATTTTCATCAATGAATGATTTAATTGCTTCAGCTTCTTTTAAACTGTTATTTCCAGATAAAACTACAGTAACTTTATCGCTTGCATCAATTTCCTTAGAAATTTCATTGATTGCTTTTATTAATTCCACCGCTCCACCTGATATGCTTGCTTCATTAATTTTATTTGCAAAATTTTCTATTGATTTTCTTCCGTTTGCACAATTTTTACCCTCATTAACGGGGTGCCTTTTATATGGAAAACTTCCAACAACTGCCTCATCATCTAAAATAACATTAATACCACAACCAACACTACATGAAGGGCATAACGTGTGTTTAATCTCTAACATAATACATCACCAAATTAGTTAAAAAGAGTACTTGAAATATGCTCACTGCCAAAATCTGATATGGTCTTTGGATTGGATAAAATATGAGTTGATTCCCTAGTCAATGAAATCATATTCATTAAAACAGAACATGCTTGATGGAAAATTAATTGAGAAACATCATCCTGAATGAATTCTTCAAAAGTAGATAATTCCACAACCCCCTCAATTTTAAAATCTAAACGAAAATGTTCTGAAGACTTTAAAATTATGTTAAATCTGACTTGATTTTGATCTGTATCATAATATTCAACAGCCCAATCAATATCCAAATTTAAACTTAAATTTTTTGGATTGACATCCGGTCTTATCATACCAATCTTTTGCATATATATTTTCATTTTACTCCCCAACAATTTTATTACAATTTTATTAAAATTATCCAATTAACTAAATTAATTAAATAATCCACTTTATTATAATAAGTAATAACTATATAAATATTTTTAAAGTATTATTTTTGATTTTAGGACTTTAAAAATCAAATAAAGGATTTTAAAGGATTTAAATTTTTTAAAAAAAAAATGTATTGAATATTAAAAAGAATTAAAAATTAAGCATTCTTAAATTAAAATTAGTAATAATTCTTAAAAAAAATTAAAAACAAATAAAAATTTATTAAAATAAAAATAAATCTATCAATACTAACTAAATAATAAATTATTGAATATGTAGAAATATTTTAGTAAAACAATTATTTATAAGACAATATTGTTTAAAATATCCAAAATTTGAAAGTTTTAGAAAGTAATACTTTTTTTAAAATTATTACTACTATAAAACATACAAATTTATAAAAAATTATTACTAATGGAAATAAATAAAAAAAGAAAAGACAAAAGTTATGAATGTCTTTCCAATACAAAATCTGCAATGTCTGCAAGTACCTGTTTAGATGAAGAATCAGGCAATATTTCAAGTACTTCTTTAGCTTCATCAACAGATTTCAATGCCAAAGTGCGAGCATATTCAATAGCCCCACATTTTGTTAAAATTTCAACTGCCAAATCTATATCTTCTTGTGAATTATTGTCATCTTTTAAGATTTCAAGTAATTTTTCTGAATCATCACCGGCAGATGAAAGACCGTTGATTGCAATAATAGTCATTTTTCCTTTGCCAATGTCAGAACCAATCGGTTTACCCAATGTTTCCTCATCACTTGCAATATCCAAGTAATCATCCTGAATCTGGAAAGCAAGACCTATCAATCTACCGTATTCATACATTGCATCTATAACTTCCTGTGAAGCACCGCCCATAATTGCACCGGCTTTTGTAGCAGCGGCAATTAAAGCACCAGTTTTTTTGAAAATCATTTCCATGTATTCATCTTCAGTCACATCGAACCTGTCTTCAAAACCCATGTCAGATGCCTGACCTTCACAGATTTTTACACATGCATCGGCAACGGTAGCTAAAGCCTGGTTGTTTTGATCTGATGTTGTGCCTTCAGTTCCAATAATTATTTCAAATGCTTTTGAAAATAGTGTATCTCCTGCAAGGATAGCAACATCCTCGCCCCATACCTTATGTACGGAAGGCATTCCCCTCCTCATATCGTCATCATCCATTATATCATCATGGATAAGTGAAAATGTATGGATAAGCTCAATTGCAGCGGCAGATTTTAAAGCACTTTCACGATTACCGCCAACAGCCTCCGCAGTAATCAATGTTAAAGCCGGCCTAAGCATTTTTCCACCAGCTTTTGTCAAATAAACTGAAGCTTCTGCAAGATTATCCGGAACAATAGTAGACAATTCATCTTCAATTGTTTTTGTAATGTCAGTTGAATAACTTCCAAGTACCTCTTTTACATCACTCATTTAAAATCCCTCTCCTAACTTTTAAAAACTTGTGCCTGAGCATTTCTTAAAATATGAATATCATAGCCTATTCTGTAACCTTCCTCTTCGGCAAGTTCCGCATATGCTGCAAGCATGGATAAGTCTCCGTGAGCTGGAATGATATGCTGCGGTTTTAGCATGCGTAAGAATTCCCTATGGTCTTCCCTTCCAGCGTGCCCAGAAACGTGAGCATTCGGATAAATTCTTGCACCTTTTAATTTTAATCTTCTCTCCATAATATGCCTATTGGCCGCATTTGTTGGATTTGGAATAATCGGTGCAGAAATAATGACATTGTCTCCTTTTTTGATATTGAATGGAGTTCTTCCATTTGCAATTCTTGGAAGCAATGCATCAGGTTCACCTTGGTGCCCTGTAGTTACAAGCAGA
>NZ_JBGVOG010000085.1:0-2223 GCF_045126245.1 Methanobrevibacter sp.
GTAGGCAGTGGTTTGGTAGGGGGTAAAACCTGCGGAATGCTGCTTGCAAGAAAAATTATTGAAAAAGACCGCCCTGAATTGTATGATAATTTCGAACCCGACGATTCGTTTTACATAGGTTCGGATTTATTTTACACATACATTGTTTCAAATGACTTATGGGATCTTCGCGTAAAACAGAGAACTAAAGACGGATATTACAAATATGGTAAGGAGTTGGAGGAAGCTCTTAAAAAAGGTACCTTTTCAGACCAGATTAAAAAAGAATTTATACATATCTTGGATTATTTCGGACAAAACCCGATAATTGTCAGGTCCAGCAGTTTTCTTGAAGACGGATATGGCAATGCATTTGCCGGGAAATATGAATCAGTGTTCTGTGTAAATAGAGGAAGTCTTGAAGAACGTTTGGTCGCTTTTGAAGAAGCGGTAAAAGTTGTATATTCAAGTACAATGAATGTTTCCGCTTTGGAATATAGGAAATTAAACGGTTTGGATGATGCTGATGAACAGATGGCTCTTTTAGTTCAAAGAGTTTCAGGCTCTTATTATGATGATTATTTCTTCCCGACCGCTGCAGGTGTAGGATTTTCATACAGCCCATATTCTCCGCTTCCGGATATGGACAATACTAAAGGCATGCTAAGACTTGTAATGGGTCTTGGAACAAAAGCTGTTGACAGAACAAAAAAGGATTATCCTAGAATTATCAATCTTGATAAGCCTGAACTGACTATGATGAAGGATATGAAGGAAAAGCATAGGTATTCTCAACATTATCTTGATGTAATCGATTTGAAAAATGTTTGTTTGCATGATATTTCTATTGATGAAGGTTTGGATGTTATTCCAAAATATGCAAAAAAAGTTTTAATAGAACACGACCGTGATGCAGAGAGAATGTTTCGTGAACGCGGGCAACGCCGTGAGATAGTATTTGTTAACTGTGAAGGGATTGTAAAAAATCATGAGTTTATTCGTGAGATGAAAGAAATTCTGAATACACTGGAAACTGCATATGACTATCCGGTTGACATTGAATATACAGTTAATTTTGGAGAAGACAATTCCTTTAATATAAACTTATTGCAATGTCGCCCTCTTCAGGTTTCAACAAACAATGAGGATATTGAAATGCCTGAAGATAAAAACGTTTTCTTCCATATTAAGGAATCTTCCATGGGAATGTCACGAAAGAATAAAATTGATACAATATGCTATGTTGATCCGCATATGTATTATGAATATCCATATGCTCAAAAAAGTTCAATATCTCGTGTTATCAGTGAGGTAAATGCTTATTGTAGAAATAATGATAAGACTGCCATGTTAATCGTTCCTGGAAGAATCGGTACGTCATCTCCTGAATTAGGCATTCCTGTGGTGTTTGCAGACATTAGTCATTTCTCTGCAATTCTAGAGGAAGCTTATAGTGAAGTCGGTTATATGCCGGAATTATCTTTTGGAAGCCATATGTTCCAGGATTTGGTGGAAGCAGAGATATATTACGGAGCATTATTTGAAAACGAGAAAAAAATAGAATTCAATCGGGATATGCTATTTGACTATCAGAATATTCTGAAAGATATAAATCCTAATTTAACTGAGGATATATATTCTATGGTGCAGGTTATAGATTTTGATGATAATGAGGTTGAATTTTATCATGACATGAATAAGGACGAAACAATGTGCATCTTCAAATAATTATGTCATAGGTTTAAACAGGTTATAATGGAATATATTTCATTATTTTAGGGCAGGCGGGTGGGACATATGCCTTTTTTATTTGTAATAATCCTTTTTTCACAAAAAAGATTTTTCAAATAAAAGAAAATGTATGACAAAATATTCCATGTGATTAATGGCCCTATTTATTTGATAATAGGGTTATTTTCACATGTTTTTTTTTTTAAGATAATTTTTAAGAATTTTCGATAAGTAGGGATAATTTCAATGCAGCTATTCAATTATGAGCATGTCTCAAGATAAAAAAGCCTTGATGATATTGAATCAATTAAAATAGCTATTCATATATAAATTAAAAAAGTTGAATAATATTAATTAATATTGAATTAGTCAGAAAACTCACAATAAGTTGTAATACATTTCTTTTCTCACTACATTTAATTTATATATGTTGATTTCCAAAAATAAGTGTATAGTCCCGTAGGGTAGTGGCAATCCTTCTGGGCCCTGGACCCAGAGACAGCGGTTCGACTC
>NZ_JBGVOG010000086.1:0-13981 GCF_045126245.1 Methanobrevibacter sp.
TTCATTTTTGTTTGCAAATCATTAATTTTACCCATTCTTCGTGATGTTTATCATCCTTAAAATATTTTTCAAAAATTTCCTTTCTGTTTTTAATGATTTTTTCGTACTTTTCAGGTTCCTCCTGCTTGAATTTATCATGAATATGCAATATTAATCTATTCAGATAATCATTCATGTTTTCCTTTTCTTGCTCGCTTAATGAATCGAAAATGTCAATGTCCTTATGGTCTTTAAATTCAAGGTTCCTGCCTTTTTCCGTCAGTTCAACAAGCAGAACCCTTTTGTCCTTTTGTGATGGAACTTTTCTAATGAAGTTCTTTTGTTCCAATTTGTTTAGGGTTTCATTGAGAGAAGTGACGCTGATATTCAATATCTCAGATAATTCCTTAGTGGATAAATTGTCCTTTCGTTTTAGAAGAACAATCAATCTGCCCTGACCCTTTGTTATGCTTTTCATTTCCGGATTCTGCTTTTTATTTCTCTGATCCAGAATTTCATTAATCATGGAAAATTTATAGAACAAGAGATGATTTTTTATTTCATCAGCATCATTCATATGAAACCCTCCTATTTTGACTGTTCAGGGTATTGTAATAGTATCCTTTCTGTTCCATCAATTCCTCATGAGTACCTTGCTCAATAATATGTCCATCATCAATTACAATTATATTATCCGCATCCCTAACTGTTGAAAGCCTATGGGCTATGATGAAGCTGGTTCGATCTTTCATTAATCTGTCCATGGCTTTTTGAATTAGCTTTTCTGTTCTTGTATCAACCGATGAAGTAGCCTCATCAAGAATCAATATTTGCTTGTTTGAAAGGATTGTTCTTGCAATTGTCAAAAGCTGCTTTTGACCATGGGAAATGTTGTCCGCATCCTCATTCATCATCATTTGGTATCCTTCAGGATTTTGCATGATGAAATTGTCTGCATGCGCTTCTTTTGAAGCATCTATAACTTCATCGTCACTGGCATCAAGTTTTCCATAGCGGATATTGTTAAAGATAGTGTCATTAAATAGCCATGTATCCTGAAGCACCATGCCTACAAGGGATCTGACGCTGTGCTTGTCATATTTGTTGATGTTTACGCCATCGATTTTTATTTCACCGCCATTCAGGTCATAGAACCTCATGAGCAATTTTACAATAGTGGTTTTGCCCGCTCCGGTTTCACCTACAATAGCTATCTTTTCACCTTTCTTAACTTTAAATGACAAGTCCTTTATTATCAGTTCATCTTCAGTGTATCCAAAGTTAACATTTTCAAAGCTGATTTCTTTATTTATTTCTTTAATTTGCTCTTTTGATGGATTTTCTTCAACATCTATTTCTAAAAACTCAAATATTCTCTCGCTTGCAGCCATCGCAGTTTGTATCATGTTCATTATTCTTGTTACCTGTTCAATTGGGGTTGTGAAGTTTTTGGAGTATTGGATAAATGCCAGAATGTCCCCGACACTTATTGCATTTTGAAGTACAAGCACTGCTCCAAGAACTGATATGATTACATATTGCAGATTGGAAATGAAATGGACAAAAGGACCTGACAGACTTGAAAAGAACTTGGATTTCCATTCCTGTTCATACCAGTTCTCATTTTCCTCTTCAAAAATATCCATGGATTCCCCTTCCTGGTTGAAAGAACGGATGATTTCATGGCCTGTAAATGACTCTTCAATTTGTCCATTCAACCTGCCCCTGTATTCCAATTGTTTCAAATAGTAATCCTGTGAAAATTTGGTAACTTTAATTATAATGAAAAAGGCGATTGGAACCAATATTATTGTAGTGAGTGTCAGCCATAAGTTAATTGACAGCATCATTACTGTAACACCAACTATTGTAACGACACCAGTCAATAACTGGTTAAAAGTCTGTACGATACCTGACTGCAATGAATCCACATCGTTTGTGATTCTTGATAGGATGTCTCCTCTGGTATTTCTATCCAAATCACCCATTGACAGATGTGTGATTTTTTCAATTAAATCCTCTCTTAGGTTATAGCTTATGTCTGTTGTTATGTCAAGCAATAGATAACTTTGAAGATATGAGAAAACCGCACTGACAACATATAAGATTACAACTGTGATTAGCAGATTGATAATATATTCCAAGTTCATATTTCCAGAGTTTATGCCATCAAATATTGCGGTTGTGGCAAAACCGATTAAAAGAGGACTTATTACTGAAAATACTGTTGATATGATTCCACAAATAACTGTTAGAATTAATTTAAACTTATATCCAACTAGAAGAGTTAATATGTTTTTTATAGACTGTCTGGTATTTGCCGGCTTTTCAGGAGGTGCTCTTCTTGGTTTTCTTGCCATATTATTTGCCTCCTGCAGTCTTTTTGATATAATCGGAATCTATAACAAAATTGGAAGACTCTTCATCGTCATACAGCAAGTCTTTGGAATGTTCTATTTGGGAAGATACGATTTCCATATAAATACTGCAATTTTCATTCAAGTACTCATGAGTTCCCTTGTCTATTATCTCTCCCTCATCAAGCACTATTATTTCATCAGCATCCATAATTGTTGAAATCCTTTGTGAGACAATGAGCATTGATGAATCTTCCTTTAGGCATTTAAGGTTTTCCTTAACTTTTGCTTCCGTATTCATGTCCAGTGCTGAAAAACAGTCATCGAACAGGTAAAAGTCACGTTTAGATATTACTGATCTTGCAAGCTGAAGACGCTGCTTCTGTCCTCCTGAGAAATTGGATGCCCCTTGTGAAACCTCATCGTCCAAACTTTCTATGAAATCAACTTCTGCCATAGCCAATGCATTTCTAATCTCCTCATCGCTTGCATCCTCTTTGCCTACAAGCATATTTGACCTTATTGTTCCTTCAAAAAGAATTGCCTTTTGAGGAGCATAGGAAATCCTCTGCCTAAGGACAGATAACTTATAATCCTTGATATTTTTATCATTAACAAGAATTTCCCCATTGCTTACATCCTGAAGACGAGGAATTAAGTTTAGAATTGTGGATTTTCCGCTTCCAGTTCCTCCAATTATTGCAGTGGTTTTTCCCTTTTCCAGTTTGAAATTGATATTCTTCAATATTTCCTTTTCGCTTCCGGGATAGATGTAGGTTACATCTTTAAATTCGATAATCGGGTCATCATCTATTTTATCGATTGGCCCATCGCTGATTGATATTTCCATATTTATTACTTCAGCAACACGCCTGCCGGATACTAAAATTCTTGGAATCATTACCAAAAATCCGCCCATCATTAGAAATGCCATAACAATCTGTGTGGCATATTGGATAAACGCTATAATAGTTCCTGTTAATATTTCCCCTCTGATTGCGTCATATGCCCCAAAGTATAAAATAAGAACAATCATCAGATTTAACAGTAAAGTCATTGCAGGCATTAAAACCAAAAGGACCCTAAAGACCCTCAGATTTACTTGTCTGAAGTCTTCATTTGTCTTCTCAAATCTCTTTTCTTCGTAGTTCTGTCTTACGAATGCTTTAATAACCGGAATGCCCATTAATATTTCCCTTGATATCTGATTGATTTTGTCAGTCAATTCCTGCATTCTGTTAAAGTAAGGCACAACGCTTATAAATATTATGACAAAAGGTATGGCTACTGCGGCGAATGTCACTCCAATAATCCATAAAAGATTGGTTCCAAGTTCCAAGGCCTTGATTATGCTCCCTATACCCAATATCGGTGAAAATAGTATTGTTGTAAAGAATAATCCTAAAAAAATCTGTATCTGATATACATCATTGGTATTGCGTGTAATAAGGGAAGCCCTTGATATCTTATTTAACTCAAAATTTGAAAATTTTAAAATCTTGTCATAGCTTATCTTCCTTAAGTCTCTCCCGTATGCCGCTGACACTTTACTTGAGAAGTATGAAAGACCTATTGTAGCCAAGACCCCTATCAGGACCATAGCCATCATCATGATTCCTACATTTATTATGTAGTTAAAGTCCGTGTTTTGTATACCTACATCCACAATATCCGCAGTGTATGTGGGCAAGGTCAGATTGCAGTAAACATCAACCAATAGGAACACGACAATAAGAAAAAGAGGAATAATGCTCTTTTTTAATGGACTTAAGAGTTTTCTTATAGTTTTTAGTGTTTTGGATATATTCATGATTCCCCGGCTTTTATTTTTTAATTTCTTAAAGGTACCTTTAAGTTTTTTTATATATAAATATTGCCACTAAACCAAATCAAAGGATATTTAAAAAAAAGAAAATAAAGGTTTAAAACCCTTATTGCAATACGAATCCACCGTTAGGTGAGATAACTTGTCCTGTCAGATAATCTGCAGTCAAGATATATTCTAAAGCACCAGCAATCTCTTCAACCTCACCAATATGGCCGAGAGGAATTGTTGCAGCGAGTGCATTTAATTCATCCTGATTTACACCACGTAACATATCAGTCATGATCATACCCGGTGCGATGGAATTAACTCTTACTTTTCTTGGTGCAAATTCTAATGCTAAAGCACGGCATAATCCGATTACACCTGTTTTAGCAGCACAGTAGTCAGCTTGGTTAATTACACCTGTCAAACCACCTACAGATGCTGTGCATACAATTGCGGTTTCACGGTCAACCATGTAAGGAAGAGCCAAGTGGCACATGTGCATCATACTGATTAAGTTTGTGTTGATTACAGCTTCATATTGTTCAGGCTGTAAGTCAATGAAGTTACAGTTGTTTGTAATACCTGCATTGTTTACTAAAGCATCAATTTCTTCACCGAATGCTTCGACAGCTGCTTCAACTAATTTTTTACAGTCTTCAAATACACTTACGTCTGCCTGTACAGCAATGGCATCCACACCGTATTCTGATTTAATCTCTTCAACTAAATCTTCAGTCAGTTGTTTAGATGAGTCACTTCTGTAGTTGATTGCTACATTGTATCCAAGTTCACCTAGTTTTAAAGCCATTGCTTTACCGATCCCTCTGGATCCACCAGTAATTATTGCGTTTTTTGCCATTTTTTCACCTAAATATTTTTGTAATCATAATTATGTAATTAAACATTTTTATATTTTTTTGAATTACATTCAATGAAAAATACGAAAATTAGGAAAATATTTAAAAATACTCAAAATATCAAAAAAAATAATAGATTAATAAAAAAAAGGAATTAGATTGAAGATATAATATCCAATCTAATCTTCTTTGCAAACACTCCAAATCTTTTCGGATGCCTCATCCAAAGGTTGGATGGAATTTGCTTTATTGAAAAAATAATTCGCCTTTTTGTAATCTTTCAAATCAAAATAAGTGTATGCCTTTCCCTTAAATGCTTCAAATGAATTTTTATTCTTTGATAAGACTTTATCATAGACATTGATAGCATCATCCAAGTCACCGTTAAGCCTATTTGCTCTTGCAATAGCCAGCCAAACTTCAATATCATCTTTTATTGAAAGTGAAGCGATGAACTCTTCAATAGCTTCATCATACTTTTTAAGTTCAACCAATGTTTGAGCCTTTAGGAAATGGGCATCGAAATTATTTTCATTAACCATGATGGCTTTATCGCAAAGCTCTATCGCTCTAAATCTTGTTTCATATGAATCAGATAATTTATGGGCTTCCAATCTTTCCAGTTTTCTTTTTGCCCTTCTTACATAATCATCATCACGGTCAAGATACATTTGAGTGGTGCGATAATGTTTTTTAACATCCTCCGGAATGTCTTCCGTATCAATCACATCATCCTTAAATCTTGAAATATCGTCAAATATGTCATCAATGAGATTAATTGTATCTTCACTAAACTCTTCAAGATCAAAATCATCCAATTGCTGTTTGAATTCAGTGGAATCCAATTCCTTTAGAATTTCTTTAGATTCCTCCCTTAAAAAATCAATTTTATCTGAAATTGATTGTATGAAAGCAGATTCAAAATATACCTTATCGGTTCTTCTTTTATTGACTTTAATTTCTTCTTCATCAAATGATTCCTTTTTCATGAGCCTCACCCACAAAAATTGCTTCTGCAAATGGAATATTAATTTTTCTATATAAAAAACTTTCGATTTAATTAAATTGTTTAAAATTATTAAAATTGAATAATGATACATTATTTATTTTTAATTATTAAAATACAAGTTATATAAACTTTTTATCTAAAATAAACAATAAATATATATTTACTAACATATTAACTATTATTATGACTATTGAAGATATTGTCAACAACTATCACTATGAAAAATTATCTTCAAAACATGACTTGAGTAATTTCTCATGCGGTGTTGAAGACCTTGATGAATTTCTAAAAGAAGATGCCCTCGAACAACAAGAGAAAAATTTAAGTGTAACATACATTGCTATTTATAATAATAGAATAATCGGTTATGTTTCTATTTTAGCAGACAAATTAGAATGTAAAACAATTAAAAAGAAAAATGGAATTTATCCATATTATCCTGCTGTAAAAATTGGCAGATTAGCTGTTGATGAAAAATATAAAGGTTTAGGTCTAGGTAATGATATACTAGACACAATATCCATAATTATTAAAAAAATGTCAAAAAAGCTTGGAATAAGCTTCATAACTGTTGATGCATACTGCACCGCAAGAAATTTCTACTCAAAAAATGAATTCGAACACACAAAAATACATAATCCAAAAAAATTAAAAAGAACCGCAATAAGAAACAAAACTGCATCAATACATATGTATAAAGACATTAGAAAAATTCAAATAGAAAAATAATTAATCAAAACCTATCAAAGGTACTTCCCTATGTTTCTTCAAACGTTCATTTAATTCTTTTTCTTTTTTGGTTAATGGTCTTTTCATATATTTAATCAATTCATCTAAAGCTTCCCCTTCAAAAACTGGAGTGGGGGCAATTGGTTTTGCCATACCTATCACCTAACTTATATTATAAAAGAGACAGTTAATAAAATTTTCCTTTAAAATCAATTCAATTTTTCAAAATGAGACAATTTTTCATTTATTTATTAATTAAACAACTTAAATTAACTCTTAATATTATAAACCTCTTTTTTAAACTTCAGATTGAATATCCAAATGCAAACAAAACCGATTATGGAACCGATATTCATTCCGATGATTGCCCCCAGATAAACTCCAAAAACGCCCATGGCAAAAGTGATGCCCATAACATATGCAAATGCCATGCTTAAGATAATTTCCCTCAAAATGGTTAAACCCAAAGACTTGAATCCGGATCCTACACCCTGATAAACATATGCCGCAGTTGCCCCGAAAGGAATCAGAAAGTTATAGAACACCAGCAGCTGCAATATTTCAGCGGCCCTGTTTACAAGAGCAAAATTATTTGCCTGGACATTGAAGAGTTCGCAAATCGGATGAGCAAATATTAAAAAAATTGCAGACAATGCCAAAGTAACTGCCAAACTCAATATTGTTGAGTATTTGATTGTTTCATTGAAGTTTTCCCAATTGCGAGCCCCATAAGCTATTCCTGATACTGTAATGGTTGCGATTCCTATTGCCATGCAAGGTATGAATATGATTGAGATAAATCTCCATGCTATCGTAAATGATGCTATTTCGTTGACTCCTGCGGTAACCATGATAAGATAATTCAAAATTATTGCAACCAACGAAAATATAATCTCCTCAAAGCCGGCAGGAAGTGACACGACAAGAATCTCCTTATAGATTTCCAACCGACGTTTGTAATAGCTAAAATTAAACTTGAAATAAGTGTCTTTTTTAACATAAATCCAATAGAGCATCCATACAAATCCGGCAAATGAAGCTAACACGGTTGCAAGGCCTGCACCGAAAATTCCCAGATTCAGTCCATAAATCAGAAGCGGGTCCAAAATCATGTTAATGACAGCCGTTAAGATAAGCGGATTGGTAGCTCTTTTAACATCCCCTTCAGCCCTAAAGATACTGGATGTTACATTAGGTGCCAAAAATACAATATTGAGAAAAAATATGATTTCTCCATAACTTAGGCAATATGTGCTGACACTCCCTGCACCCAACAATATTATTAAATCATCCAAAAAGAAAATGCCTACAATTAAAACTATAACTGATACGACAAACATTAAGATAAATGCATGGACAACCGCATTATTTGCATCTTCAAATCTTTCGGCTCCAACATATCTTGAAATCAGTGAATTTGCACCTGCGCCCACACCGCTACCAAGACCAATGATGACCAAATATAATGGAGTTATGAAACCAAGCGCGGCAAGTGCATTGGCATTGATTCCCGCAACCCAAAAGCTATCAATCAGGTTATTCAAAAACATCAAAAGCATTGAAAATATTGTTGGAAAAGCCAGTTTGTTTATAGCTTTTCTAGGCGAACCCGTAATCGAGTCGATATTCTCATTAGGCATAATCAATCTTCATTATTATTTTTGATTAACTCTTCCAATTCATCAAATCGCCTGTTGAAGTGTTTTGTTAAAATGGCCGCAGTTAATGTTGCAGTACCAACACCTGACAAGATGTAACCTCCCCAAACCAAAAGAAGAGAATTCAATTTACCCAAGATAGAGTTACCTAAAATAGCGTAACCATTACTGGTAAATGCATTTGAAACCATAACCAATGCATCTAAAGGATTAACGCCTTCAACAATCTGAGTAAATAAAAAGCTAAGAAAAATTATTACAAATAACAATAATACAGCAATTCCCAAACCGTTGGAATCAGTATACTCTCTAAATTTATAATAATAAATTTTTATAAAGTAAATAAACATTAAAATATGAATAATATCAATTACATAAAGCAAATTTAACTGATTAAATAGAAAATAATTTAAGGAACCATAAGGAACCAGCAATAAAATTATTAATTTGCCCTTTAAAGATTTTTTATCAATTAATGTAACTGCAATGAATATAGAAAGAAGAATGTCAAATATCGCAAGATATATTAAATTTAATTGGGCTATCCCCATAGAATATATTAAATCTATAAAACAAAGTGACATCATTGCAAGATAAAAGACTTGTTTTAGTGTATGTATTTCTTCTTCCGGAAGATATTCTCCTGAATTCAATAATGAACTTGAATTGTTTTTTAATCTGTTATATATGAACGTTCCAATAACCACTGAAAGAAGAAAGATGATTATTACAATAGCTAATTCTAAAATTGGGGCATAACCGAAATCCATCTCTAAACACCAATAATATATTTTAAATTCAAATTATTAATAGTTAATGAAAAACCTAGAAATACATTAAATTTTTGATAAAAAAATAGATTAGAAGTTCAAATGAACTTCAAAATGTAATTAAACCTTGTCCAAAGCCTGGTCTACATCAGCCAGGATATCTTCAATATCCTCAATTCCCACTGAAAACCTAATCAAATCAGGAGTTACTCCAGTGGACAATTGCTGCTCTTCGGACAATTGGGAATGAGTGGTTGAGGCAGGATGGGTCACCAGTGATTTTGCATCACCTATATTTGCTAAAAATGAAATCAGTTCAACATTTTCAATGAATTTCAAAGCACCATCGTAACCTGCTTTAAGTCCGAATGAGACTATTCCACCGTAACCTTTCTCGGCATATTTTTTGGCCACTTCATGGTTTGGAGAAGATTCCAAACCGGAGTAAGTAACCCAAGCCACTTTAGGATGAGCTTCCAGATGCTCTGCAACTGCCATGGCATTTGAAGCATGCCTTTCAATCCTTAAGCCTAAAGTTTCAAGACCCTGAAGCAATAAAAATGATCCGAACGGAGAAGGCACAGCACCTGTGTCCCTTCCGACAACAGTTCTGATTCTTGTGGTGAAAGCTGACTCTTTAAATGTTTCAGCAAATATCAACCCATTATAGGTCTCATCAGGTTCAGACAATGTTGGGAATTTACCGTTCATCCAATCAAAATCACCCTTTTCAATGACAATTCCGCCAAGAGTGGTTCCATGACCGCCAATGTATTTTGTTGCAGACGATGCGATAATGTCTGCCCCATGGTCAAACGGCCTTACAGATCCAATACCCACAGTATTGTCCGCTATCAATGGAATTCCGTGTGAATGTGCAATTTTTGAAATTTTATCAAAATCCGGAATGTCCAATTTAGGATTTCCTATTGACTCCACATAGATTGCACGGGTCCTGTCATCGATTGCCGCTTCAAACTCATCCGGTGACTGTGAATCGACAAATGTTACTGTACGGCCCAATTCTTCCAAAGTATTTTCAAACAGCTCATATGTTCCGCCATACAAGTTATCAGCAGAGACTATATTATCTCCAACCTGTGTTAAGTTGATGATTGCATAAAAGATAGCCGCCATTCCTGAAGCTGTTGCATATGCTGCAGTCCCACCTTCAATAGCCGCCATTCTTTTTTCAAAAGCTTCAGTGGTCGGATTGGTCAGTCTTGTGTAAATGTTTCCCCCTTCCTTTAAGGCAAATCTGTTTGCAGCCTGTTCGGGAGTGTCAAATACATATGATGTTGTTTGATAAATCGGAGTTACTCTTGAGCCGGTTTCATCCACTTCTTCCTGACCTGCATGCACGCCAATTGTTGAGATATTCTTTTTGTTTTTAATTTCATACGCCATAGTAATCACATATAGGTTTATCATTAATCATATTAAAACATTTTAAATCCGAATAAATCCTGAGCATCAAGCATTACATCAACAATGTGCACATCAAATGGGCAGCGAGGTTCACATTCTCCGCACGCTATGCACTCGGTCGCATCATATTTCAAGTTGTTGTAATGTTCCTGTATGCTTGCGGGAACCTCATCATGATTTTTTGCAAGATCGAACAATTTGTTTACCATTGCAATGTCTATTCCTGAACTGCAAGGCTGACAATGCCCACAATAGGTGCATTGGCCTTTATATGAATTTTTAGGAGCATTCTTTAATGTTTGAGAATAGTCTTTTTCAGATTCAGTTGCATCACAATATTTTAGGGATTCCTCCAATTCCTGTGGGTTTTTAACACCTACAAAAATGCTTGAAACTCCTTTTTGGGACAATGCATAATGTATGCATTGAACCGGAGTTAAAGCCACTCCAAATGGTGAAGTTTCATCAGACAATAAATTTCCACCAGCAAATCCTTTCATTACTGTTAATGCAGTTCCGTTTTTCTCGCACAATTCATAAATTTCCGCCCTTTTAGGATTGATGCTTGAAAACTCCCTATCATAAGCATCTTCCTTTCTATACTCTTCAATATCAGTCATTGAACCGAACATGTCGAATGCAGGATTGATTGAAAACATCAGAAGTTCAATTTCAGGGTTTTGAGCTGCCAAAATTCCAATATCAGGATTATGAGTGCTCAATCCTATATGGGCTATTGTCCCTTCCTCTTTCAATTTGCGAACATATTCTATGAACGGGCCGTCCATAATTTCGTTATAGTCCTCCAACTGGTCAACATAATGAATCATGCCGAAATCAAGAGTATCAATCTGAAATCTTTTCATGAAGTCCTCGAATGCCGGAATTACCTTATCCATTTCACGTGTTCTGACATACTGTTCGTTTTGCCAGGTTGATCCAATGTGGCCCTGGATTACCCAATTTTCACGATTGCCCTTAATGGCTCTGCCCAGATGTGAGCGCACATCGGGTTCGCTCATCCAACAATCGACAAAGTTAATTCCATGCTCTTCACATGCCCTTATCAACACTTCAGTATCATCATAAGGCCTTTCCACCAAAAATTCGGCACCGAATGCAATTTCAGATACTTCAATGCCTGTTTTGCCTAATTTTCTATACTCCATCAATTTCCCTCAATAGTTTCTAATACCATTTATATATGTTTTTTTAATTAAAAATTTATACTAACATGACCAAATATTATTAAAGGTGAAAAAATGAATATCGCAATAATTGGTGCAACCGGAAATTTCGGAATACCGTTTACGGCCAAGTTACTTTCAATTCCAGACTATCAGCTAACATTAATTTCCAAATCCGCAGGCAATATTTATGAAGACAGCCACAGGATTACTGCAAGAAGTTTAGATGCCACCAATCGAAAAGAGTTGAAAAGTCTTTTGGAAAATCAGGATATCGTGTATTGTGCCGTTTCAGGCGAAGACCAAAGTGTGATTGCCCGCAATATTGTAGAATTAAACGTTAAAAGATTGATTTATATGACCGTTGTCGGCATTTACAACGAACTTCCAAAAGATAATGGTGGTGAATATAACCTGGAAAATGAGAAGGAGCAAATTCCAAACAGAAATGCGGTTGATATCATTGAGGAAAGTGACCTTGACTATACAATATTAAGGTCAGGATATATCATTTATGAAAATGATGATGAATGCGTCATAACCAAAAAGGGTCAAGAGGCTAGGGGTTACGTTTCCACATACAAGTCTATTGAAAAAATAGCTTTGGAGATTATTGAAAACCCTGAATTGTATTCCCGTGAAAGTATCAGCGTTACAAGAGACATGAGTTAAATGTATACAAAAGAGTTCATTTTAGATGAAGTAAACGCCATAAGGCAGGAAATAGGTCATGAAAAAGTTAATATCCTCATTGAAGAAATTTACTTTAAAAACAATGAATTATGGATTATAACAGAAGACCGCCCAGACAAATCAGCCATCATCGGCAAAGGAGGTTGGGTAGTTGGAAAACTGCGTGAAAAATTAGGTCTTGAAAGCATCCATGTCGAATCTTATGGAGACTTCCTAAACAAAGAATACAAACTTAAATTATCCAAAAAAACTGTCAATAATCTGGACTTGGATTTGGTTGGTTTGAAAAATCTGGAAAAAACAATTGAAAGCAAGCTGGATAACATCTACAGTTTTAACTTTGACACTTATTTTAAAGAAAATGAATTCGAAGAATCAGAAAATATCGAAACGGTTGTTGCGCTTTCAGGTGGTGTTGACAGCAGCTTTTCACTGATTCTGGCTAAAAAGTTAGGTTTTAATCCTATAGCAGTTACAGTAGATCCTGGAACTATAATACTGCCCAAACAATTTAAGAACAACATTGAACTTTTAACCGAATCGCTTGATATAAAACATGAATACCTAAAAACCGATTATTCGGATATCATTGAAGAATCATTCACAGGTAAACTTCACCCATGCGGAAGATGTTCCAAAAACACTTCCGAACTTGTAAAGGAATATGCAAAAACTGAAGAAATCCCCATAATTGTCTTTGGTGATATGCTTGCAACTGGCAGCCAATGCATGAATTTACAGGATGATTCATTATATCGACTGAACCTTCCAGCAAGTTTATGTGTTGGAAAACAAGAGATAAAATCTTTAATTGCAAACTATGATTTAAAGACCTTCAAAGGGTTTGGCTGTCCGCTGTTGTATGAGGTTCACAGAAAGTTCCCGCATATGAAGAAATTTTCAATACAGAGAATATTGAGGGAGACACGGTCAGGTGCACTTGAACCCGGTGAAGCACTTGATTTGATTTGGAGTTTCTATAAAATCGATTAATTACAATAAATTAAAAGCAGATAACATGATGTTCAAGATTTGTCCGAGATGCGGATCTAAAAGAGTAAAATGGATTATTCCCCAAAACTGGTCACGGTGGGTTTGTTATGATTGTGACTATACCGGACCCATCATCGAAGGAAATCAGGAATTGGCCGATGAAATCCATGAAAGCTATCTGAAATCAAAAGAAGAAGAGTGAAACTGATTATTATAAAAAGGATTGTTGCGATTGATATGAATAGAAGCTGAGCTTTAACATTTTGAATTCATGATGAGTATCAAATTGTTTTCTATAAATATCTTTCTTGCAACAATCTGCATCAATAATCAAAGATTACATCTGCAATATAATATATGTCTCAAAAAGTATATAAAGTTTAGGCATTCCTAAATTAATTCAAATCAAAAAAATATAGGAATCTAATTAAATTCCCTGTTTTTCAAATTCATCATTTAAGAAAGCTTTGATATTGTCACGAGCTATTTCAACCATTTCAGGAGCAGG
>NZ_JBGVOG010000087.1:0-5752 GCF_045126245.1 Methanobrevibacter sp.
TAAAAGAAGACATCGAACTACACAAAAACAGTCTCAATATCATTAATGACTTAATAAGAATACGCTCACAGGAGGTGAAAACCGAATGAAATTCGTCATCAGCGGCTACAGTCCGAACATGATACAGGCAACAGACTTCAGTCTCGACTGGCACCAAGTCAGCGAAGAGGAATTCCAAGCATTGATATATGATGCATACAGTTGCGTCAATCATGAAGACATAGCCAGTGCCATCAACGTGGCACACAACAAGGAACCAGTCCATGCCCGCATCGGAGATATCCTATTATATGCAAACATGGAAAGAGGACAGTTGAAATTCTACTGCATACTCGTATGCAACAGCCTAAGAGAACTAATAAGAGAAGAAGAACTATACGGAGAGATATAAAATGGCATTAAAAACCAAACAAGAAACAATCAAAGAAATAGTAGAAGAAGAATTACCATTCCCAGTAGAAGTGGTAACCGAAGACGAACATGAAGATCAACCTGACAATGAAATTGTCAAAGTAGAAACCAATGCATTACCTGACTATGCAATATTGAATCCTGACATACCAATGTCAGCCAAAGTACATGTTGCAACAAACGTGGCAAATACTCTTGCACCTTTAGTTAGGAATCAAGGCCTTGTTGTCAAAGGATTAAACCGAAGCAACAAAGAAGCCGAATACGTAACCGTTGAAGGATGGGAAGTACTCGGAACATTCCTAGGAATAGTACCAGTAACCACCGTCATCGAAGACATTAAAAATGACAAAGGCAGAATTGTCGGTTACAAAGCAAGAGCCACATTATACCAAAATCCAGTCATTGAGAATGATGAGATTGTAGGTGGCACCGTTATTGCAAGAGCAGAAGCAACTGCAGATAAATCCGGTTTCCAAAAGGATTTATTCGCAATCGCATCAATGGCCCAAACACGTGCTCTCGGCAAGGCGTACAGAATGGGCTTAGCGTGGGTAATGAAGATGGCAGGCTTTGAGGGCACTTTTGCCGAAGACATGCCAAAATACAGAGGTGGAAAATAATACTCATTGAGTTATCTATGAGAAGTTTAAGGAATCCTTTTCATCTGGTTTTCCGATTACCCTTAAACTTGACGAACTGAAAGGCAAAACCATATGTTATTTCAAAATAAAGAAAAAGGAGACATAAAATATGTATAGTGAAGATGTGAATACATTAAGTTTCTTATCAAGAGACCAACAATGTATTTTACCAATATTTCAAAGACCTTACACTTGGGATAGAAATGACCAATGTAAAACCTTGTTTGAGAATATAAGAGATATAGGAATGAATGATGAAAGAGACTCTTGGTATATTGGAGCTATTGTTTGCCAAAACAAAGGACCAAACTTATCAAGACCTACATATGTGTTAATTGATGGTCAACAAAGATTAACATCTGTATCCCTTATTATTTGTGTAATCACCGAATATTTAAGGAAACACCCAAAAACCACATTATCTGGAATTAAAAATTGGGATAGTGCCTTAAAAAAATATATAATTGATTCAGAAGGTGAAGAAGATAAATGGTATCGTTTATTGTTAAATAATGAAGACAAAGAAGACCTTAAAGAGTTAATCTACACCATTTCAGAAGGTGAAGATATCCCAAAATACAAAGGGAAATCTAAAATCTTCAATAACTACCAATTTTTCAAAAGGAACATTAATAAAAACAATATCCGCGCTATATGGAATGGATTGAATAAATTAGAAATGATTCATATCAGATTAGATGAAAAAGATGTTGCACAAAACATATTTGAAACATTAAACTCTACTGGACAATCATTAAGGCAAATAGACCAAATTAGAAACTATCTATTAATGGGAATCAATCCATTAGAAGCCGAAGACATTTACCATCATTATTGGAGACCTATGGAATTAAGATTTGAACGACACGAAGAAGAAACTGGGAGAAATCATTTTGATTATTTCACAAGGTATTATTTGATTCTTAAACTCAATAGGAATGTTCCTTCAAGGACCACTTATGAAAAATTTAGGATTGTATCAGAAAACTTTGAAAATGCTAAGAATTGTATTAAAGAACTCAATGAGTTTTCAGAATATTACTTAAACATTTTTGGAGTTTATGAAACAGATTCCACACTTAAAAAAGAGTTTAACGAATTGGAGTTTGTTAGTTTAAGATTAATGAGCCCATTCTTAATGAAATTATACAAATTGTATGCAAATAAAGATATCACAAAAAAAGATTTCTTAAGAATATTCAAGGTCCTCAAATCATATACTATGAGGAAATCTTTATGTGGGGGATTAGGAAACAGCAGTTCTGATAACATTGCTTTAAGATTATGCAAAGTTATTGAAAATAATGGCACTTATGACGATATTCTTAATGTATTGTTTTCTTATAAAGGGTATACTCGTTTCTTAACAGATGAACAAGTCAAAGAGAATATGTTATTGCAGAACTTTAAAATGTATTCCAAAAATCATTTTGTATTAAGCAAACTTATTAACTTTGAGAGAGTTGCCCCTATTGACACATCTGATTTAAAAATTGATTATGTTTGTTCAAATGTAGATGAAGAGCATATGGATAAATTAGGTAATCTTTCATTAGAGGGTATTGACTTATGTATGGATATTGAAGCAGATTCTAATGAAGAATTTATTGATAAAAGAACTGAAAAGTTAATTGATTTAATTTTAAAAGTGTGGGAATACCCTACACTATAATTTTTTTAAGGTGAATTTTATGGCGTTAAAAAGCAAAACAACAGAAGAAACATCATTTGAAGAACTTGAATGGGAAGCAGAGTTTGTAGATGACGAAACACAAAAACAATTCTTTACCATCAGCGGAAAAGAACAAGACTACGAACCAACATGGGAAAAAATAAACTTCAGAGACCTTGATGTAGGAGACGAATTCGAAGGTAAACCTGAAGTTTGCATCTTCAAAAACGAAGATAAAACATATGATGCTCTCAGATTAAGAGTTATGGACGATGGGGAAATATTAGACCTATATCTTAATTTCCCTAAAAAAGATTACCCATATGTAAGTGGAATTCGTAAATCATTTGATTTCTACCGCCCATGCTTTGATTTCATCTTCAGTATCTTAAGATACAGAGATGAAAGAAACGTAGTCAATAAAGATGGTGAAGAAATCAACCGCTTCAGCAAAGTCAACTTGGAAACATTCGCAAAATATGTTGACCAAATGACAAGAGTAGGGGTCCGAATTACCGAAGGAAATGAAGATTCAGATTATAATAGTTGGATAATCTACAAAATGGAGTAAATGGAACAATGAGTGTGGTAAACCTACCGAATGGCGACACTATTGAAATAGTAATCACCAGTAAAGAACATGAACTATTATACGTGTTCAAAAATAGTGATGGTGTTAAATATGGGGAGTACCGTAATGGTATCCCTGCCACACTTACCAACCAATGCAACATAGCTGCACAAATCAAACAAACTATAGATCCAGAACGTGAGTACAAACCACAAAACCTTAACAAAAAGTTTAATGATGTTAAACAGATACTTCAGTTGAAGTATGAAACACTTATTCTCGAACGTCAGGAAAAACAGGAATCTGAAATACAAGATGCAAAACAAAAGCATCAAGAATTATTAGATAAAGCCAAAAGGAAACTGCAATCAGTTAGCCAACCCTTAATTTATATTGGGTCTTTAGTTGATTGGATTACTGCAGGTGAACGGAACAATATAATTTACGCATTTACCGTATATGCAGGACAAGTTATTATTGGCAATCCTGTGAGTGTAATTGCACTCGGTGAAGCTGGAAGTGGTAAATCCCATATCCAAGAATCCGCAATGGGTTTACTACCTAAAAGTTCAGTTGTTAATGAAAAGAAAATCACCGAAGCAGCATTGTTCAATCGGTCAAAAAAAGACAAGTATTTTTACGATGGTAAAATTGTCAATTATGGAGATATGGGTGGAGCTAGCGACCACGACTTCATGCAAGAATCCAAAAACCTAATGAAAGAATTACAATCAGACGGTTACTTGAACAAACCTTTATCTGTTTTAGATGAAGACGGTAACTGGACAGTTCAAGATTTGGAGTTAATAGGTAGACCATGTTTGACATATACTACTGTTCCGAACCATGATTTCGACGAACAGGAAATGAGCCGAAGCATATTCATAACTCCAAGAATGGATAATCAAAAAATATTCAACCGCAGGAATTCCGCTTTAGAATTCAAACATGGAAAAACATACCTTACCCTTAAGAAGTATGAAAAAGAATTAGAACTTGTTCCATACATGCTTCTACATTTAAAAGAAGTATTATATGATGTGGATATTATCAATCCCCATGTCAATATAGTCATTGACTTCTTGAAACAATCTAATTTTTACAAAAGGGATTTTGATAAATTCAATGGATTGCTTAAAACCATTACTGCTTTGAATTATTACAATCATGATATTATTGAAATTAATGGCAGTAAACTATTGTTAACAAACATTGCAGATGTGCAATTGTTCATGAGTTTACTCCGACCGTATCGTGAAAGTATATCCGCAAACTTATCACCGAAAGCAGTTGACGTTTTGAATGATTACCGTACCCATCATGACGAATGGGTTAATCATGGCAGCAGGGAAGTACTGGAATTAGGTATTACCACCAATGAATATTTTGAACTGCAGAGTCTGGGATTAAGCAAAGGTTCTGTCAGGAAGTATTTCTATGAACTGGCTGACAAAGGATTCTTGAAAATAACAACAAAAGTCCAAAGAAGCAATGTTTATGATTTATCAGATAGTGATTTTGTAAGCATTGACGAAGACTTGAAACACATCAGTGAAACCACTTATAAGAATATTGAGTATGAGATGGGTTCTGAGATTGCAGAATTGGTTCGTAATGACAGTTATGTTGAAGGATTGGATATTATGAATTTTGATAGTGGAGTTGATAAACCAAGATGGCTATGATGAAAAATACTAAAAATACTACAAATACCATAAATACCACGAATACTATGTGTTTTTCAAAATGAGTTTAACGATACCTTTTACATACCCTGACGAATCGAAGTATTTTTAAAAAACCAAAACACCAAAAATGGTGGAAATCGTTTGGTTTGTCGAATAAAAGATTTTCGTTCCGTTTGAAAAATACCATCATGAAAAGTATTTATGAGTATTCATAGTATTTGAAGTATTTATCGTATTCATAGTATTTATGGTATTTTTAAAAAGGTGAATGATTATGGATCTTCTGGAACAACAATTGGAACAAGAAAAAATTAACAAAAAGGAAAAACTGAAAGACTTGTTTTATGTTGATTATTGTAATAATTGTAAAGACCCTAGTATAAGAGGTGTTTATGGTAAGCATTATACTCCTTGTCATCATCCTTGGTATTGTTGGCATGATGGTGGTGAAGTGCAGGCATTAGAATTTAGGTTGGCTCAGTTACGTGAGATTGAACGCACATATCCTTTTTTTCCTGCACGTGAAAAGGAAGAGCTAAGGAAATTGAAGGAACGTAAATGGGAGTTGATTAAGGAGTCTAGGAGGAGCATGCCTAGAATCAAACATGAGAAAAGGTGATTGATTATGGAGTTTAGTAGTGCGTCTTTTATGGATCTATCGATTCAGGATGTTAGTGATATGTTGCAGCAGGACATCTGCAAGTCTGGTAATCGTCAGGCTGGAGCATTATTATATGGTAAAAGTGATGGTAGACGGTTTAAATTA
>NZ_JBGVOG010000088.1:0-13964 GCF_045126245.1 Methanobrevibacter sp.
ATCGAAAATGCATTAAAAGTAAATGCGGATTATAAATTGAAGAATTCTAAATTTAATATAAAATCATTTGAAAAGGGCAGGGAAATAGTTTTCATTCAATATGTTGCAAATGTTGAAAACGAATTGGTTTTCCAAACCAAAGAGGAAAACGGCAAATATTATATTTCAAGCTCTTTTGAATTATTTATGGACAATATTATAAACGGAAATGTCTCAAGGGATGTTTTCCAATCAGTTGGCTCATATTACAGGGATGTTATTTCCAGTGAAGATGATTTTCACGAGGAAAAAGAGGAGTTAATTAAATTTTTGCTTTTAACAGAAGAATATGATGAAAAACAACTTCAGGAGGATTTGGATCCTGAAAAAATCCGTGAGGATTATAGAAATGATTATGACAGAATTTATGGGGATGAATCATTGAATAGGGTTCAAAAAAGTTTGGCATTAAAGGAATTGGTCCATATGTCAATCTGTCAGATAGTCAATGATATCGATTTGTTTTTTACAAGACCTTCCGATTTAACACCTGAAGAGGTTGCTGAAAAAAATAAACAGGAAGCAAAAGCCCTGGAAAATGAATTGCAATTGTCTTAAATCGTTCATTTTTCAACTAAAATTTTAAGTATTAGATGAAATATAGATATTGATTATATGATTACCATTACTAAAAATGAGGAAGTTGTCCTAAATCAAGTCAAGATTTTTGCAATAGAATATCCTGATGGAATTCCTCTCAACGTTCTGAGAAAGGATTTGGGTTTTCATGAATATGACTTGGTTCAAATTTTAGGGGAACTTGAGGATAAGGAGCTGATTATCTTTAAAGACAATAAGATTTCTTTATCCGAGCACGAAAAGGAAATTAATACCGTCAATTCTAAAAAGGATGTTGAGGAGTTGGAGTTGAATATGAAGGAAATGGAATCATATAAACTAATTCAGGAACTGGTTGACGATAAGAATGTCATATCCAAATATACTCTTGAAGGACATCTATTGTATGGTGACTTAAAATTGTCTAATTTTAGAATGTATCACATTATTTTATCTTTACAGAACAAGGGACTCTTGAAATCCATAAATAAGGATGATGGGGAGTATTATCTGCTTGTAGAGTAATATTTTTTCTGTTTTTCATAATAATTAAGTAATATTTTTTTTATATTTAATCATAATATTTATATAACTAGAAAATTAGATATTTAAATATATATTTAACATTATGATGTGGTTTTTATATGATGAGAATAAGTATGTCTTTACCTAAAAAATTATTGGCAGATTTCGATGAAGTACTGAAAGAGAGGGGATACCAGTCACGTTCAAAAGGAATTCGTGATGCACTTCAAGACTATATTGTAAGATATCAGTGGATGAATTCCATGGAAGGACAAAGAATAGGTATTGTAACAATTATCTACGACCACCACTATACAGGGGTCATGGAAAACCTTGCTGAAATCCAACACAGTTTCAGAAATGAGATTAACACCAGTATGCATATTCACATGACTGACAAGTATTGTATGGAAATTGTAGTGGTAAATGGTGATATCGCTGAGATTCGTGAGTTGACTGAAAGAATCATGAGACTAAAAGGTGTTGAACACGTAAAACTCACAAGTACTGCTAATGGAGAAGAATTTAGTGAACCGGGACACACACATGACCACTCCCACTCCCACTAATCTTTATTATTTTTTTCATGAAATTCAAAACAACTCCGTATCATTCTGATTTATTAAAAGATCAGGAAAGATTGGCCAGTTTTTACAATGCCATTCTGGAATATGATTCAGATAACGAATTGGCATATGATTTAGGCTGCGGCAGCGGAGTTTTGTCTTATTTTTTAAGCCCTTATTTTGAAGAGATTATCGCACTGGAAGTGAGCTTGAAAGCAGCGCAATGCGCCAGGCAAAATTTATCAGACTTCCAAAATGTTGAAGTGGTAAACAGTGATGTTTTAAGTTACGATTTCACAAAAAAAGCCGATTTGATAGTTTGTGAAATGATGGATACCGCTTTGATAGATGAGGAGCAGATTCCTGTCCTCAGGCATGCCAAAAAATTCCTCAAGCAAAACGGCACTATAATTCCCAAGGGCATTATCAACACGGCTGAACTAGTCTATATGGAAAGGGATAATGTTCACTGGGATGAGGACGGCGCAAAATATGAAGAATTTTCAAACCCTAAAGTTTATTCGGAATTTGATTTTTTAGATGATATTGACCCTGAATTTGAAGGGATTATTTCAATTGAGGCCAAAATGGAAGGGGTAGTCAACGGTTTAAAGATCACGACTTTTGTGCTGCTTAATGATGATATTGTATGCGGACCGACTCCCATGCTGAATCCTCCTTTATTAATCCCATTGGATGAGAGATTTGTGAAGAGCAATGAATTTATAAATGTTAAATTAAAATATATTATGGGAAAAGGGATTGAAAGTATTAAAACGGAATATGTGTAAGGTGAAAAAACGATGTCTTTTGAATCTCAGCTGGAGGATTTCCTTGCTGATTGCAGTAAATTGATAGTCCTAGGTGTGGGAAATGAGCTTAAATGTGATGATGGTGTAGGGCCATTCATTATTAAAAGATTAAAAGAAGATGGCATTGAAAATAAAAAAAGCCTATTGTTTATTAATGCTGAAACTGTCCCTGAAAACTTCACAGGCAAAATCAGAAAAGAAAAACCGACTCACCTGATTATTGTTGATGCATGTTTGATGGGTGGCAAGCCGGGTGATATTAGAATTGTGGATAAGCATGATTTTGCAAACATAGGCATTTCAACACATTCCATGTCATTATCGTTCTTTGTAAGATATCTGGAAAAGGATACTGATTTTGGAATAATTTTCATAGGTATTGAACCTGAATCAATGGATTATTCCGAAAATTTAACGGAAAATGTTGAAAAAACGGCTTATGAATTTATCGATGTATTAAAGGGAATAATATTATGAAATTGTTGTTTATAGGATCAAGATTATATGATGATATTGATTGGTATGTTAGAAGTAAAGGAATAGAAAGCGTACTTACAGAATCCAATGAAGATGCCATTAACCTGGATTTGCCTGACCAGGTATTCATTGTTCCTCGGGGTATGGACGGGCCAAAACAGGTTGCATTAATGCAAAAGGTCGATGCCATCGTTCCGCTGATTGGTATTGATCCTCCGTTAATTGACGTTGCTCACATGAAAGAAGAAGTTGAGGAGGAATATGGAATTCCCGTAATTGCGGCAGGCGTGAGGGCAGTTGAGTTAACATCAAATAAGATTAAAACTAAGGAATTTTACACAGAAATTGACGTACCTACTCCGGAATACCAAATTTTAAATAGTCCCGATGAGCTTGAACTGGAGTTCCCGGTTGTCTTAAAGCAAGGTGCCGGACAAGGCGGAAAGGATATCAAAATTGCCAAATCGATTGAAGATGTGAACGAATACTTTGATGAATTCAATCAGGCATTGTGCGAAAAATTTGTTGAAGGATCAGAAATTTCAATTGAGGTATTGGGTTTCAATGGAGAATATGTCGCATTGCCTCCTATTTATAAAGGAGAGACAACTTTGGAGGGAACACATCCTCTTAATAAGGTCAAAACTGGGCCTTGCATGATTGAAGGTTTGGACAACAATCTAGTTCAGCATACTGCATATAAGGTTGCTAAAAACCTGGCTTCCGACGGAATTTTTGAAATGGATTTCATGTTTTCAAAAGAGAATAACCAGCTATATGCGATTGAAGTCAATACTCGTCCTAACGGCACAAGATATCTGACAACAGCCACTTGCGGCATCAATTCATTATGCGAGTTGGTCAATATGGCAACTGGTGAATTTTCAACAGCTAACGTTTTCAACAATCTTGAGTATTACTATTCTACAGAAATTCCAATAGGAAATTATGAAGGTCCCGCCCCAAAAGAACCTGTAAAATCTTTTGAATGCAATGATTTTGTTGTTCATGGTCCTGAAGGTTATCAGAGAGTAACTGCAAGAGCCACTTCCAAAGAAGGACTAGAAAAATTAGTTGAAAAATTAATGTAATTTGTGTTATAAGTTATAATTATATACTATTATTAATAGATTTTATAGTATAATCTAGATTTATTGTGTGGTATGATGATTAATACAGATATGTTAATTCTTTTTTTAATAACATTATGCGCTACAATATTCTTCACATTTTATGTTAGAAGGATATTGCTGAAAGCAAGGATTGCGGATAATCCTATAGTAAGTGAACATAGGCATAAGAGCGGTACTCCAACTATGGGTGGTATTGCATTCTTATTTACAATTTCCTTTGTCATTTCTCTTTATTATCAGAATACTCCAATTCTGATTGTTTCGTTTATAATGCTTTCCGGAGGTATTGTGGGTTTAGTGGACGATCTAATTGGTCTTAAAATTAAAGAGGTTCAAAAGATTGTTGTAAATGTTTCCGATGATGTCATTACTTTGGGAAGGTTGGACGTTGAGCCTGGTGAGGAAGTTCGTGTTGCAACTCCAAAGGCAAAAGCTGAAGTTGATGACCTGCTTAAATTGGGTAAAGTGAAGGTCATTGGTGAAGTTCCAATCAAAACTGAACCCGGCGAATTGGAAAAAATCATATGCCAAATTGTTTTGGGATTATTCTTAGGATTAACAGGTGTTGTGACAACTATAGGTGGCTTTGAATTAGGTATATTTGCCATTCCTGTTGTTGTAATCGCTATTTTGGGTTGTATTAATTCCGTTAATTTGATTGATGGTATGGATGGTCTTGCAGCAGGTATTGTGGGCATTGCTTCCATTGCATGTTGTGTATATGGATATCTATTTGGGCCTGTAAGCATTATTCCCCCATTTTTAATTTTATCAGGATTATGTCTGGGATTTTTAGTTTTCAACAAATATCCTGCTTCAATATTTATGGGAGATACCGGTTCGTTTGTATTGGGAACAGGTTATGCAGCAGCCGTTTTAATTGGAGATATTCCATATTTTGGTGTTCTTGCATTGGGAGTTCCTATTATTTCAGTCGTTGTTAGTTTGCTGCACAGGGCACACATTATCAAATTGCCGGTCGAACCGCTACATCACACATTAAATCATTATGGTATGTCCGAAACAAGAATCGTATTTAGCTATTGGGCAATTACAGTATTGTTATGTGTAATAGGAATTCTTGTTAAGATGTACTTATTTTAATTTTCTTTTTTTAGGGTGATTGTATGGATATTAACGATTTGGCAAATGCTGTAAACGGGAAACTTATAGGCAATGATGAATTTTTTTCTATTGATGGGTTCACAGGCAAGTTTACATTTTTAAATGATGCGCATACCGGAGATATTGTTATAAGGCATTGGGTCAATGATGTAGGTGTTGAGATAGCCTTTGATAAGAATATTGCATGTCTTATTACTCAAACTCCAAAAGACGGTGCAATTGAACTGGCTGAAAAATTAAATTTCCCGTTAATAATCACTGATAAGATAGAATTGGCCAATGCATTTGCACTTTCACATACCATCCGGAAGTTTTCTCAGAATTCCACTAATGTTGTAATTACAGGAACTAATGGCAAATCCACAACATCCCACTTGATTTATCATATTTTAAAAAATGCTGGATATCATGTACTTACAAACACTGACAGCGAATCAGAATTCAATACATTAATAGATCCTATGGTTTCCAAATTAATATCTGATGAAGTGTTGAGCAACGGGGAGTTGGATTATCTTGTTATTGAAGTGTCTGAAGTTCAGGGATGGCTGGGCAAGCTCATGGAAAATCATGCCGCCTTGATGAGTAAAGCTGTAGGACCTAAAGTTGGGGTTATAACTAATATTGCAATGGACCACATAGGTCTTGTAAATTCTATTGATGATGTTTTTGATGAGATCAAAGCGGTTCCCGAGGCTATTGGTGATGGAATTTGCGTGTTGAATTATGATGATGAGTTGGTAATGAAATTGGATGCTAAAAACCCATTTTTCACATCAATGCATAAAATCGATGAAGATAATTCCGTTTATTATGATGGTGAATCCATTGTTTATAGAGGGGATATTATCTTGAGGAATAGTGAATTGCCATTCAACAGTTATCATTTTGTTCAGAATATCTTGTCAGCTGTTGGGGCCTGCATCTCACTTGGAATAAATATGCTTGATATAATTGACGGTGTTAAATCATATAAGGCATTAAATAGGCGTTTTGCCAAATTGAATGATGAACCTTTAATTTTGGATGATTTTGCACATAATCCTGATGGAATCAAGGCAACAATCTCTGAAACCATCAAAATGCTTCCTGAAAATCAAACTTTATATGTGGTATGTTCCATTAGGGGGTCAAGAGGTGTTGAAATAAATAAACTGAATGTGGAGGCCCTTGTCGAGTCAATGGATGATAGAATCAAGTTGGTTTTATCTTCAAGCAATGATGTTGTCAACGATTTGAACTTTGTTGAAGATGAGGAAAGGGAAGTGTTTTTCAATACATTGGATGAAAACAATGTCAAATTCATTCATTATGATACTCTCAAAGAGTGTTTGGCCGAAACTTATAAGAAAGCTGGTGAAAAGGATATTATTTTATTGATTGGGGCTCAAGGAATGGATCCTGCTGAATCACTGTTAAAGGATATAATATAAATTTAAATATTATATTAATTTAATATAATAAATGTATAATTTATCTCAATTGAATTTTAGATAAAGAGGATATAAAATGTTTATAAAGATTAGAAGAGACACATTAATTATTTTATTATTGGCGTTTATTTTAATTGGTTGTGGTCGTTTAGTTACTTATGTTGCATATGCATCTTCTAGTGATATAAATGACGGTATCCCTATTTCCGGAGTTATTATTAAAGGAAATGACATTGTTCCAGTAGATACAATTAGGGCAAATGTAATGCAGGCCGGTTTTAGGGATGGCAGTGTTATTTATGGGGATATTTTAAAAACATCCATCAGGGAAGTTTCCCTGCAAGATGCTATTCAAACGGCACAGGAGTTCGCCACACAGTCAACGGTTCCGGGTACTTCCATTACTCCTATTACAGCTGCCGACGTACAGGTTGATAAAAACACCGGTGTTGTCACTGTAACAGTTATTGAAGACTTCTCATCTGTTGAACTTGAAAACAAATCAATTACCGGTGCGGGTGGATAAATTGAATAAACTTAAAGTTTCAATTGTTTTTTTAATAATATTTTTAATGACTATGAGTAGCGTTGCAGCTACATGTAACATTTTAATTATTACAGACCCGTCAGGTAAGGATCCCAACGGTGCTGCTGCAGGAAGTATGTCCTTTGCAGAAAACATGTTTCAATCAACATTTATAATGTCTAAGAATAATCAGTTTGCCGTACTCTCAGGGGGTACAGGTAGTTCAGACACCAGGCTGGATTCTATTATTGATGCAATTGCCAGTTTAAATAATAATGTATCCGCAGCTTCTGCGGCATCTATCGCATCCCAATATGAGGGGGCTCGTCTTCTTGTTGGCGGTCCGAATATAGGGGCGGCAATAGGTGGGTCATTTGATGCTTATGTAATTACTGTCGATGATGCAAGCAATGAAATCAAGGTTACTCCTTATAGCAGTGGTGTTGCTACTTTAGAGCCGGGCCAAAAAGGAGCCATTATTCACTTGAGGAATACAAATGGAAATCCAATGTATGGTACTGCTGATAGTGTACGTAAGGAAGTCGCTATGAATATCGGAAAAATGATTAGGGACGGTTATCCTGCAACCACTATTTTATCCGAATCATTAGGTCAGGTGGCAAATGATTCAGGTGAAAAATACGGTGGTGGTGGAGTAAATTTAATTTCAGGTATCTCAACTGGGGACATGTTTACTCCTCAAGACATGAATAAGACAGGTTATGCGATGAATGAAGAGTATTCAAAAGCTTGCCAAGAATGTGATTGGTCAATGGGATATCCTGCATCAGAAGCATACGGCAGGTGTCCTGTTTGTGGTGGAGAACTCAAAACAGTTTATGCATATCAGGCTTTAGGCAATGCATTAACTGTCAGTTCAAAATCTGTCAGTGTTTCCGTTTATGGAACTGATAAGCCAGGGGTCGCATCAACTACAAAAGAAATTGTTGAAGCATCTGTTGCCAAAAATGGTTATGATGCATCTGCAATTGCAGGTTCAATAAATAGAGCTATTAATAATGGATTGTTAGTTGGTGTTGATCATGTTGAACCTAAAGATTTAAATGTAAAACAGAGTTCAAAGGCAGTTGGTGTTTATTATAGTGCACTTCCTGGCGAAAAATCGTCTCCTTCATGGGATTTGCCTATTGATGGAAATATCCTGAATATTTTAGGAAGCATTCAAACGGTAATCGGAATTATTCTGATTTTACTGGTCATATTTAGAAGCAGATTATTGAAATCTTTCCAAAGCAGGTGATTTCTCACCTATTTTTTTTATTGGGGATATTATTATGGCATTAATTTTAATAAGGGGAGAAAATAATTCAAAGTTACTTAATGCAATATCAGATATGGAAAGGCACGGCAATTTAAATTTAGTTACACAGCCTAAAGCTATCGATGCCGAGTTTGCGGACTCATTGGTTGAAAGTATTCTAAACTCCAAGCTCAGAACAAAATCAAATGTAGCAACCGCTTTTTTTGTAAGGGAAGATACAACATTAAGTATTATCCAAGTAAAAAAAATTCATCCCCCAGCCCATGTTGTGGTTGTCAGCAATGAATATGATGAATATAATAAATTAAAAAATTTATTGGACGACTCTCCTAATTTCCGGGGGTATCATTCTCATAAAGCAAAAAATGATGGGATGATTGATTATACAATTCAAGGAAAGCAAAGACATATAAAAAATGAGAAACTGAATAGCTATATTAAAAAATAGCTATTTCCTTTTGATTTTCATTACACTACCTAATGTGCGTTCACCTGATGAACTGGAAATGAACTGATTCAAATCAACGTTATTTACTTTTTCAAGCAATTTGATGTTTAATGCTTTTTCTAATTTTTTTGTAAGTTTGTTGTCAGGTGTCATTTTCCCGGTTTCAATTCTTGTTATGACTGAAACCCTTTCATTGATTTTTTTACCTAAATCTTCTCTAGACCAATTTTTCGCTTCCCTTGCGTTTCTTACAGCCATTTCAAAGTCTTCAATCAACTCTTCTGTAGGTTCATCATTTCTAGAATAACTTTTATTTCTGGTGGGGTTTGACTTTTTAGATTTATCCTGTTTTCTAAATTTTGGTTTAGGAGGTGCTTTTTGAATTGTTCCTAGTTTTGAGCACTCTTTACAAACAACCATTACTGATCCTTCAATTTTTGCCCTGATTGGATTATGTTCTGGTACTTCTTTACCACAGATTTCGCATTCCATATTAATCAGTTTTCCTTATTTTGTTAATTAATTATATGCATATAATACTTTAAATAATATTTGTTGGTTTCAATTCAAATGAATACATTTAAATATTTAAAGTTACTAATTGTTATTAAAGTAACAAAATGTAGAATTTAAAACTAACTGGAGTTGATTCACATGGATAATTTTGACGATTTGGAAAATTCTTCTAAAGAACAATTAATTGAAAAAGTTGAATCTCTTAAACAAGAAGTTAATTACTTGAAAGAAGAAAAATCCAAAGCAAAAAGCAACCTAATGTGGAAAGTTAGGAAATTAGAAAAGGATAAAGTCCTAATTGAAAATGAAAAGATTAGATTAGAAAGAGAAACTAAATCTCTACGCTCAGAGGTGGATAGATTCAGATCTCCTCCTTTAGTATTAGCAACAATCACTGAAGTTTTAGACGATTATAGAATGACTGTTAAAAGTAGTACAGGACCTAGCTTCCTTGTCAATTATTCAAAATTCTTAGATGAAAAATTATTGGTTCCAGGTTCCAGAGTGGCACTAAACCAACAAACCTTTGGAATTGTGGAAGTTTTACCATCTGAAAAGGATGCAAATGTTTCCGGAATGGAAATCGAAACCAAACCTGACATTACATACGAAAAGATTGGCGGTCTTGAAGAACAGATTATTGAAGTTAAGGAAACTGTTGAACTGCCTTTAACCGAACCGGAATTGTTTGAAAAGGTTGGTATCGAACCTCCTAAAGGAATATTGTTGTATGGTCCTCCGGGAACCGGTAAAACTTTGCTTGCAAAAGCCGTAGCTAACGAAACCAATGCAACATTTATTAAGATTGTAGCATCAGAATTTGTTAAAAAATACATAGGAGAAGGGGCAAGGCTCGTTCGTGAAGTATTTGAATTGGCTAAAGAAAAAGCACCTGCAATCATATTTATAGATGAACTTGATGCAGTTGCCGCTAAAAGGCTTAAAAGTTCCACCAGTGGTGACAGGGAAGTTCAACGTACATTAATGCAGCTGCTTGCTGAACTTGACGGTTTCGAATCAAGAGGAGATATTGGAATTATTGGTGCAACCAATAGGCCGGATATCTTGGACCCTGCATTGTTGCGTCCTGGCCGTTTTGACAGATTCATTGAAGTTCCTCTTCCAAATGTTGACGGAAGAAGGGAAATTCTTAAAATCCATACCAAAAACATGTCACTCGATGAAGAGGCGGACATTGATATTCTCGCCGATTTGACTGACGGTCTTTCAGGAGCGGACCTCAAAGCCGTTTGTACTGAAGCAGGTATGTTTGCAATTCGTGAAAAACGTGACAAGATTACTGTAGCTGACTTTATGGATGCTATTGATAAGGTAATGAGCAAATCTAAAGAAGACGAATTGTTCAAAACAGAAGCCGGCGTGATGTTTGGTTAATTTCATATACAATAAGCCGATGATGAACCCTATGAGCTCTGATTAGTGATGAATGATGGGCGAGCTGAGGCTTATTTTTTTAATCTTTTTTTGTAAAACTTTATTTAAAAGAAATTCTAATAATATAAATTATGTTATTCGATAAAAATGATGATATAACAAATGAGAGAATTCTTTATAATGCAAAACCGAATATGGTTTTTGGATGTAAAAAAGCTATTTACGGTGTTGTTTTATTAGCTATTGTCTTAATGGTTTCACCGATGTTCATTAGATTCGTTGGTGAAATGCAAGTTTATTTGATATCTCGCATTAACCTTCCGTTAACAAGATATGCGGCAATAGCCTTTTTTGTTGTCATTCTTTTTATTATAATTTACATTATCTGGCAACTTTTGGGATGGTATTCAAAGGAATATACCTTAACCGATTCAAGAGTCATTATCAAATCAGGGGTATTGTCCACCAAGAAAAATTATATGCCCTATGCCAGAATTCAAGATATTAATACTTCTCAAAGCATTATTGCAAGATTGTTTGGAATCGGATCAATTAACCTGTTCAGCGCCTATGACAATAACCAGCTTGAACTGTCCAACATCAGCAATCCTTCCAAGGTTGAGGAAATTATCTTTTCCCACATGGTAAATTCAAGGGTTTACAGCGAGCCTCAAAATGCATTTCCCAGACATAACTCATCTTTTGAAAGGAATTTCCAATCCAATGATGATTATTTGGGAAGAAACGAATATTATGATGAATTTGAACCGATTACACCTATTTGGCGTGAAAATGATACTTCCAGAAGGGAATATGAGTATTATCCTGAAGATTTGGGCTATAATGATGAACGCTACAACAGGTATGAATATGAACCTTATGATGACAATTCCATAAGGTTCGAAGGAGCTTCAGGCTCCTATCAAAATGATGGTTATTTTAATCAAGTGGCTGACGAATATTCATATGACAACGGGCAAAGCTATCAGAATAATGAACCTGAAATTCTTTATAATGAAAGTATCGGAAATGTTGCACAGGATGAACCGAAGGATATGGAATCCAGTGAAAAAGTTATCAGAAGACATTTCGACAAGTTCAAAAAATAGGTTCGGCTATTCATTGCCTTCAACGGTTTAAAAAAATGGAAATTTTTTGTTTTTAGGTGAAGTACATGGAATTATTATGCATACAATCTCAGGAACACCCTCAATTGCCCATAGCTGAGCTCAAAGCGGTTATGGATTGTGAAAATATTGATGCGAATATCGGTGTTATCACAGAGGGATTGGTTATTTTAAGAGATATTGATTCTAAAAAATGTGGAGATTATTATAGGATTCTCACTAAAAGATTAGGATATACTCATGAAGTTCACGAGATTATAATCACTTCATCTATTGAAGGGTTAAATGGCGATGTATCTTCAGTCGACTGGTCACGCTATATCGATGAAACATTTGCCGTAAGGGTAAAAAGATTCCATTCAGATATTGACACGGTTGCAACCGAAAGAAAGATAGGCTCTTTGATTTTGGAAAACTGTGATAATATTAAGGTCAATCTCAAAAAACCGAAATCACTGGTTCGTGTTGTTGCATTTGAAGACATTGTATATGTGGCCATTGAAAAAATCAAATTAGACAAAAAGCATTTTGAAGAGACAAAACCTCATAAAAGGCCGTTTTTTTATCCAGGCTCCATGAGTCCAAAGCTGGCAAGATGCATGGTCAATCTGGCCAGAGTCAAAGAGGGACAATTGGTCCTTGATCCATTTTGCGGAACCGGTGGAATTTTAATCGAAGCCGGACTTATCGGATGCAAGGTTGTCGGTTCGGATATTTACTGGAAAATGAAAAACGGAACAGCCATTAATTTGGAGCACTACGGCATTACAGATTACCGAACGTTCAATCTCGATGTTCGTGAACTTAAGATGTATGAAAAGGTTGCGGCGGTTGTCACTGATCCTCCTTATGGAATTTCCACCACTACTGGGGATGTCGATGGGGAAAATATCATCAAAGAATTTTATAAGTCAATATATGATAATATGAGGGATGACGCCTATTTGTGTATGGCCAGTCCTCACTTTATTGATTTAAAACCGATGGTTGATGAGGTAGGCTTTGAGATTGTTGAGCAATATGGAATTAAGATGCATAGGAGTTTAACTAGAATTATCTCAGTTATACGAAAAAAACTTGAGTAATATATACTAAACAGTTACATTTATATATGAGAACATAAAACTTGCCTCTAAATTGCCCTAAAACTTATGAATTATTTTTTTATTTATTTATTTCATCTAAAACTTTTTTTTATTTTGTTTTTTCCAGTTTTAAAAAATTTTTTTTATAAAATTAATTTTAATTTTTGTTTTTTACTATTAACCATCAATAAATCTTTATTTTTTATTAAATTTTATTAAAATTATTTTTTATAATTTTTTAATATACTTTGCAATATTTTTTAATTGATTTTGTTAATAAAATTTCTTTGCCTATTAGATGTGCTATGTGTTTTATGGCGATGACCTAAGTTTTATTGTATAGTACAATCTTAACTATGATGGTTGCTTTTCCGCATGTAGCTATACATTTGTGAGTACTTGAATTTTCTCAAGTATGATGTTGGTTTTGTAGTATGTGGTGAATTAGTTACAAACTAGTTTAGTGTAATACTCGTCTATATTTTTAGCGTACTTCATAATACTTTATACTTTATTATGTCTGTTATGTTTCAATTCTGTTTGATCCTGGCAGATGTTACTGCTATTGGGATTCGATTAAGCCATGCAAGTCGAACGAGTTTAGGCTCGTGGCGTACGGCTCAGTAACACGTGGATAATCTACCCTTAGGACCGGGATAACCCTGGGAAACTGGGGATAATACTGGATAGGCAATTATTCCTGTAATGGTTTTTTGTTTAAATGTTTTTTCGCCAAAGGATGGGTCTGCGGCCGATTAGGTAGTTGGTTAGGTAAAGGCTTACCAAGCCGTTGATCGGTACGGGTTGTGAGAGCAAGAGCCCGGAGATGGAACCTGAGACAAGGTTCCAGGCCCTACGGGGTGCAGCAGGCGCGAAACCTCCGCAATGTGAGAAATCGCGACGGGGGGATCCCAAGT
>NZ_JBGVOG010000089.1:0-12217 GCF_045126245.1 Methanobrevibacter sp.
GTATATAACTGCGGTCATTATCCAAAAGTCAACAATAACTTTTGGGGAGGAATCAATCCGACTTCAAGCAATGATCAGTTAATTGAGTGGATGCCGGTGTTTATACCGAATTATCACGAGGTTGACTCCAATCCTTTAAAATTAAAATTGGATGTTTATGTTGATTATAATCAGAGCAAGCCTATTATAGTGGCGGATGTGGCTTTCTATCTCAATAATGGAAATCATTTTGATGGCGAGCTTTATGATATTGACTTCCTGTCATTTGTCCTAACTCCTAATTTGAATGTTTTAATTCAGGAAAAAACTTTAAATGAGTTATATGCCGAATTGATGCCATTAACTGGCGGCAAATTAATTGTAATGGCTAAGTTCTATGATTTCTATACATTTAAGGAAATTGAAATTAACGCATAGGTCATGCAGTCAACTTCACTTGATGGAAAGCATAAAATGCTTCTATCCATTTATTTTTTTTCTTTTTGTTGTCATGACCAACATTTATAAAAATAATTTAAAATAAATAATTCAATATCAACTGTTTATTTGGTAATTTGAATGGATGTAAAAGTAAAACCCGTTGAGTTAATTGAATTGTTTTACGATTTGATTTTTGTATATGCAATATCCAAATTGACCGCTCTAATCTCAGAGCCTATCGGGGGAATAGTTCCGCCATATAACTTTTTTGCATATTTGATTACTTCTTTTGTAATCCTGCAGGCTTGGCTTTACTTCACAAACTATGTCAATAGGTATGGGCAGTGGAAGTGGTATGACTATGTCCTGGCCTGCGTGAATATGATTGCCGTGATTTACATGGCAAATACGATTTCCCATGACTGGGCTTCAATGGCTTTTCCATTTGATCTTGCAATGCTGATATTGCTTTTGATCGTTGTTGCGCTGTATTCAATTCAGGCTTGTAAGGAAAAATCGATGGTTGGAGCGGCAGGCAATTCCATTACAATTCTGTCTGTTGTCTGTACAATTTATGTAATAGCCTTATTGTCAATATTTTTCAACATGTCCCGATATGTGATTTGGATAAACGTGGTTGCTGTTTTGACAGGTGCGTTTCTACCATTTTTCATCAGAGGCAAGTTTGATGAAAGCATTATAAGCTTTCCGCATCTGGTTGAGCGCTTTGAGCTGCTGACTATCATCACTTTCGGTGAAGCTATCGTCGGCCTGACACATTTCTTTGATACATCAAACTTCAATTTTGTCCCGATTTTGGTATTTTTCATTGTTTTGACAATGTTCGGATCATATGTAATTCAAATTCACAGACTGATGCAGCATCACAGGGTCGATAGGTCTTTAAGATTAATGTTTAGCCATTATTTTATAGTGATAAGCATTAATTTGGTGACTGTTGCTTTGGAGTTGATTCACAGCGGTGAGGCAAATCCTGCATTTTCAAGCGGGTTGATGATTGCATCATTGATTGTTTTCTATCTTTCCATCATGGCAAATAAGCAGTATTATAGGCAAAATATTAAATTAACTAAAAAAGATATTATACTAATGTCAATGTTTACATTCATCGGAATGGCTATAATATTGATATTCATTTCAAATTTATATGCTTTCTTGATTGGAAGCTTATGTATAACATTTGGTAACTTTATGGTATTGTTAACCAAGTATAAAGGGTGTTTAAGTGAGTGAACAAAAATTAGAAGTGTTTAACGTTTTAAATTTTTTAAACAGTGGCTATGAACTTGAAGATATTCTAAATGAAGGTAATTTCGGAACTTTCGAGTCCGGACAGGCCTGTATAGATTATCTGGTTAGTGAAGGTTATCTTGAAGGTGAAAGCGGAGCCTTAACCGCAGAGGAAATATCCAAAAAGTATAAAGTCGCTGATTTAAAAGAACTCTTAAAAGAAAACGGCCTAAAGGTTTCCGGTAAAAAACAGGAACTTGTTGAAAGGATTTTGCCGGTTTTAAATGAGGGTTCACTTTCTGGAGATTATGAATTAACTGACAAGGCAAAGGAATTTTTGGCTGAAAATGAATGGATTGACCTCTACATGTTTGCGCTTGTCGCATTCAGATTTGAAGATTATGAAAATTATGTAAAAGAGGCTGGTGACAGTTCAATTCAAACTGCACATAAGTTCTGTGATGAAATATTGTCCTATGCATTAATGAACAATCAGTTTTTAATATTCATCGATGCATTATCCGCAAAGGCTCATGTTTATGCGTATGACGGAGATTATGAATCATTCCTGGATTATGATTTGCAGAGGTATATTTTAGGTTTAAACCCGATAATGTTGGATTCACAAAGCTATGCAAAATATGACATTGTGAATTATGCGAATATAATTAACTTAAAAAATGTTACAGAAAAATTGGACTTTGGAAGCTTAAAGAAAAGATTTGACAGAATTTGGGCTAAATCACATATTAAGAATATTACTGTACCTAAAAAGACCTGCTATAAGATTTTACAAAAGGCAATGGCTGGTGCAGACATCGAAGAGATTAACCTTGATTTAAGGGAAAAGTACTTCGATAAAAAATTTGGAATTTAGATTATGAGAAATAAAGTTGCTGGATTCATTCTAATTGCTGGCAGTCTGTACTATTTGTTAGCGGAAGCTATTTCCGCAACTTTTTTTAAATATTCTCTATTAAATACATATATTTTCCATACAATTTCAGAGCTCGGAATTCCCAACGGCAATTCCCCATTGTTCTGGCTGATGAATTCGGGATTTATTTTAATAGGCATAACTTTGCTATTCTGCTTTTTTTATAAGTTTAAAGACTATATTGTTAAAAACAAATTCATTCTGTATATTTTGGCGGTTATTGCTTCATTGGGAGTCATTATTGTCGGTCTGATACATGGAGGAAATCCGCTAACGTCAGGTTATCACACATTGGGTGCGGTCATGGCAATTTTGGGCGGAAACATCCTATTGGTTTTAATTTCCAGATCGATGGCGAAATTTGAAAAATATCAAATTATTACTCTTATTTTAGGCATCATAGGTTTAATCGCATTTTGGGTGATGTTTTTTAATATGGGAAACATTTACATGCCTGTTTTTGAGAGATTGTCTGTTTATACTTTAGTTTTATGGTGTTTTTTAACAGGCATATTTGTTGTTAGTAGCAACATTTAAATATTTTTCTCAATAGATATTTATCCAACTATTATTGATGGAGACTAATTATGGCAGAAGATGTAATGTTTGGTTTTGGGGCGATGAGGCTGGATTTGGTCGATGAAAACGATCAAAGCTCAGTGGATAACAATAACTATCAGGAAATGATTGACTATTATATGAGCCAGGGTTTTAACTACTTCGACACTTCATATGCATATCATGACGGCTCTTCAGAAATTGGACTTAGAGAATACTTGGTTAAAAAATATCCAAGAGATTCATTTAAAATAGCCGATAAGATGCCTACATGGCTGCTTTTGAGTGAAGAGGATAATCAGAAGTATGTTGATGAGATGCTTGAAAGATTAGGTGTCGAGTACTTTGACGTATTCCTGATTCACAATATCAATGAAGCATTTCTGGCCGTTGCTGAGAAATGCAATACATTCGAGTATATCAGGAAGATGAAGGAAGATGGCATTGCCCGTGAAATAGGTATCAGTTATCACGACAAGGCAGATTTGCTTGAAAAGGTGCTTGAAAAGTATGGGGATATGTTGGATGTTGTTCAACTGCAACTCAATTATCTCGATTGGGAAAGCCAACTAACGGAATCAAGAAAGTGCTATGAAGTATGCGAAAAATATGGCGTTGATGTAATTGTTATGGAGCCTATTAAAGGCGGAACCTTATTTAACTTGCCGGACAATATTAAAGATGAATTTAAAGCATTTAATCCTGATATGAGTTTGGTTGAGTGGGCGCTTCGTTTTGCGGCAACTCCGAAGAATGTAAAAGTCATTTTAAGTGGTATGGGAAATATTGACCAAATGAAGGAGAATTGTGAAATATTCAAACCGTTCACTGCATTAAACGATGAGGAAATTGAATTTGCATTGTCCATGGCCGAAAAAATCAAGGAACTTATTGCAATTCCATGCAGCTACTGCGGTTATTGTCTTAAGGAGTGTCCTGAAGGAATTCCGATTCCGGATTATTTTGAGTTGTACAACAGTGAAAAAATGTATTCGTTGCCTTCATTATATGCAATCTATGGAACCACTGCTGCGGTCAATGCACCTGCATCCGCATGCACTTACTGTGAATCCTGTGTGGAAATCTGCACTCAAAAATTAGAAATTCCAGACTTGCTGGAAGATGTTGCAGATTTATTCGAATCAACAATGTAGCAAAGTATAAATAGTATCTGGGTTAATTACCTTTAAAGGTGATAAAAATGACAAACCTTGATAAATCCGTTGAAGAAGAAATCTTAGCTATTGTTGAAAAATACCAAAAAGAAAACACAAAACTTCTAAACTACCTAATAACTGATGATGAGATTACATTCTTTTCTCCAATCGCTAATGGTAGTGAAATAACTGCAAGTGATTTACAAAAAGTTGCAGATATTTTAAATGGTTCATTCGAAGGAATGGAAATAGTAAACCAGGAATACAGGTTTAAATTTAAAATGGGTATCTAATTACTCATTTTTTCTATTTTTTTATTAATTATGTAAATATGTCTTGCGTATTTGTTTTTCAAACACATTAAAAACAAGTAAGAACCAATTGAAGCAGATCAGATAAAGTTTTTTTTATGGGATATTACCGCATCTTTTCGGCAGGTTTTCTTTATTCAATTTCTTCAATCTGCTAGCTAATAGTCAAATCTAATGCTATATGGTTTATTTTTTCAAATACTCCTGTGTGAGTTTGCATTCGCTTATGCACTTTGTACAGCCCAATCCGTTTTTATACTGGTCAATAATGTATTCGCTGCATGCTTCAATGTCAATAATGTCTTTTCTATTTAATCGGTCATTCCATTTTTGGGGATTGATTGCTTTTACAGGACAGGCATTTTGACAGTTCTCACAGTCATCACATTCCGAATCTGTAATTGGTGTTCCAAGCTCAAGGGGCATATCGGTCAATATCGCACCAAGCACAACTGCTGAGCCGTATTCGGGGGTTACAAATAATGCTGAACGGCCAATCCAACCTAGCCCTGATTTGGTAGCTATTGTCTTGTAAGGCAAGATGCTCAATAGCTTTTCCATATCGCATTCGTTTCTCTGCATGGTTAGGGCAAATGCATTGTAACCATTGGACTTTATGAATTCCTCTCCTTTAAGAGCAATTTTTGTCAATTCGGCAATTTTGGCATGAAAGCTCTTCCAATATTCTGGATAATCTTCATTTTCAACTAACTGTATGGTCTCTTTGGGCAATTTCAAAACAAGACTGATTCCATAAGGCAAGTCAACAAAATCTTTGGCCAATCCGTTTACATCAGCATAACCTACTTTACTCACTCCAAGCCCAAGAAGATATTTTTCAAGTTCATCCATACACTTACTTTTATAAATGATTAAATAAAATATTTATTGTAGTGATTAAATGAAAGATATAGATGTTTTAATTGAAGCTTTACCTTATATCAAAAAGTTTCATAATGAAAAAATTTTAATTAAATATGGCGGACATGCCATGGTGGATGATGAAGCAAAGTCATCTACAGCTCGCGATACTGTTTTACTCAAATATGTAGGTATGAAACCAATTATTGTTCATGGTGGAGGTCCTGAAATATCCAGATCAATGGATAAATTAGGAAAAGAACCTAAATTTATCAAGGGACTTCGTGTTACCGATGAGGAAACCATGGAAATTATTGAAATGGTGCTTGTTGGAAAGATATCAACTGAAATTGTATCAGAACTCATTAAACATGATGGTGATGCAATAAGCCTGTCCGGAAAAGATTCAAGTTTGATATTTGCTCATAAAACGGAAGCTAAAAAAATCGATGAAGAACTTGTTGATTTGGGTTTAGTGGGTGAAGTTGACTGCATCAACACTGATTTATTAGACATGTTTATAGAAAATGATTATATTCCTGTTATTTCCCCTGTCGGTATTTCAAAGGACGGGACCAGTTTGAATTTAAATGCGGATACTGCGGCTGGAGAAGTTGCAAGTGCTATGGGTGCTGAAAAGTTAATCATTTTGACTGATGTTCCCGGTGTTTTAAGAGACCCTTCAGACCCTGACTCATTGATTCAAAAAATCAGAATCGATGAGGTTCCCAGTTTAATTGAAGAAGGTGTTATTTCAGGAGGTATGATTCCTAAAATCGAAACCTGCGTTAAAGCCATTGAAAATGGTGTTACATCATGTCACATTATTGATGGGCGCAAAAAACACTCATTGCTTTTGGAAATTTTTACTACTGATGGCATCGGAACCATGATTTATAAATAATTATTCAAAAATAAACTTATTCTATTTAGTTTAATTCTTAAACAGTTATTGTTGAGGCAAGGAGATATAGTATGGCAAATGGAGAGTCTATAAACGAGAATAATGCAAATCGTATGAGTAAAAATGAGTATTATACTGCAATTGCACTTGCCGTATCAAAAAGAAGCACATGCTTAAAAAGGCGATACGGAGCAGTAATTGTCAATAACGATGAGATAATCAGTACAGGTTATAACGGAAATCCTAGAGGAGAGGAAAACTGTTGTGATAGAGGGGACTGTCAAAGAATGAACCTTCCATCCAATTCCGGAAACTACAATGACTGCTTTTCAGTACACGCGGAACAGAATGCAATGATCAGTGCAAGCAGAAATGAAATGCTCGGCTCAACAATTTATCTTGCTGGAGAAAAATATGATGATGGGGATTGGGTTGAAATAGATGATGCGGAACCTTGTCCGATATGTTTCAGAATGATAAAGAACTCTGGAATTGATAGAATAGTCAGCAAGAAAGGGGTTTTAAAGCTGCGCGAGTAGATTTGAGATGGATTTTTGGGATAGTTGTGATTGCTAGTACTGACCTTGACTATGCACACTAACTATTCAAAACTTGTTTTTAAAAAGGATCCCCACATATTTTTGTCGTGATGATGAAAGTGAATGTATAATCGATGCTCTTTAGATATATTTTTCATCGCTTGAGTTTTATTTTTTAAACATTTGGCGTAATTCCCGTCTGAGCAGTTTCCAACCATTTACCCTCGGTAGTTCATCCAAATCGTAAATTTCACGTGGAACCTTATATCTTGAGAGGTTTTCGCGTGCATATTCAAGTAAACCTTCGCTGTCGTTTTCATTTTCCCAAACGACTGCAGCTACCGGAATTTCTCCTCTGTGACAATCATCTACACTAAAAATGGCAATTTCTTTTACTGCAGGATATTTGATCAAGACCTCTTCCACTTCTGTTGGATAAATTTTCCATCCGCTCATTACAATCATATCTTTTTTCCTGTCGGTAATGAATAAACGATTATCCTCATCAAGGTATCCGATATCTCCTGTTAAAAACCAACCGTCATCTAAAAATGAGGATTTGGTCTTTTCAGCATTTCCCCAATAACCTTTGGCTATTGCAGGGCCTCTAAGTGCAATTTCACCCTGTTCATATTGGGGTAAAATCTTATTGGAGTTGTCTTCGTCAACGATTTTGACTTCTGAAAAACAGACTGGATGGCCTACACTTTCAAATCTGTCGGCTTCCCTGTAGTCTTCAGGTCTGATTACAGTTCCGGTTCCAATTACAATTGTTTCGGACAGTCCGTATGCATTGATGATTGGAATTCCATAAGTTTCATGAAAATCCTTCCAAATCTTTTTATGTAATGGTCCTCCACCGGAAATGATTTCACGAACGGTTTTTAACTGTTGTCTTTTATCCATTGTAGTTAGGGAATGTATTACAGGGGGCATTCCAGTCAAAACGGTAACCTTTTCGCTTTCACATAAATCCAAATATTCGTCTAAGTTAAACTGTTCAATTAAAATATAATATGCCGCAGCCCTTAATGCGGCAATGGACCATGAAAGGCCAACGTGGGCCATTGGATAAATTCCCAGATAAACGTCGTCCTGTTTTAAGGTCAACACATCACACTCGTTGTGGATTGCAGTAAAATAATTTCCATGAGTGAGCATTGCCCCTTTAGGTTTTCCGGTTGTTCCTGAAGTATACTGCAATTGGCATAAATCATCCCAATCTGTATTCTCAGCAGGCAATACATCGCAATTTTTAAATTGTGATATGTTTTTAGGAATGTAAGTTTCAATGTCGATTATGTCTTTGGCGTCATCATCGCTAATCATTAGTTTCGCATTTGAATCGCTTATAATGTATTCAAGTTCGGCTGCAGTAAAGATTCTGTTTGCAGGTATGGCTATTGCACCAATTCTCCATATTGCAAAAAGTGAAAATAAGTATTCTTCGGAGTTATTTAAATAAATCAAGACTCGGTCTCCTTTTTGGATTCCCAATTCTTTTAAATTTCTTCCAATTTCGGAAACAATTGATAATATTTCGCTTGAATTAAATTTATTTCCTGTTGTAGGATTATATAATACGTCTTTGTCAAGTCTTTTTGAATTCGCGTCGAGAAATGTTGTAATGTTAATCATCTATATTAACTCCTTTACAATAGCTTTTGTAATGTCTATTGTGCTTGCATCCCCTCCCAAATCAGGGGTCCTTATTTTACAGTCAGCAATCACTTTTTCAACAGCATTTTTAATGTCATTTGATATTTCCCATTCTCCCAAATAATCAAGCATCATTGAAGCGGACAGTATCATGGAACATGGATTTGCGACATGTTTTCCAGCAATATCTGGTGCGGATCCGTGAACAGGTTCAAATAAGCCGTTGTGGTCGCCTATATTTCCTGATGGTGCAAGCCCCAAACCGCCTACCAAACCGGCACTTTCATCTGAAAGTATATCTCCGAATAGGTTGCTTGAAACGATGACCTCAAAATTTTGAGGTTGGGTAATCAGATACATCGCCATTGCATCAACATAATAATCTTCAGTGGCAATTTGCGGATAATCTTCAGCTATCTTATAAAAGCTTTCCTTAAACACGCCATCGGTCTTTTTTAACACATTGCTTTTGTGAACACATGTAACCTTGTTTTGTCCTCTTTTAATGCATAGGTTGAAGGCAGCTTTTGAAATCCTTTCGGAGGCTTTTCTGGTAATGTGGCGTTCTGCTATCATCTGATTTTCATCACCGTATTCCACTTGGGAATAAAGCCCTTCGGTATTTTCCCGCACTATTACAAAATCAATATCGTCTCGTATGCAGTTAACTCCTTTATAGGATTTTATAGGTCTGATATTAGCGTAAACGTTAAGTTCTTTTCTTAAATTGATAATAGGGCTAGGCTGGCCTGGCGTGGATGTTGATGCTCCAAATAACACTGCGTCACTTTTATTTGCTATTTTTATTGTCTCTTCAGGCAGTGTTGTTCCAGTATTGTTAAAGCACTCAAATCCCGCTTCACCATACTTGAAACTAAATTCCAAATCTAGTTTATCGAGCAGGTACTCGCAAGCATTCATTACTTCCTTACCTATTCCGTCTCCACTTATTATTGCAATATTATACATTATTTTTCACTTGATACAATTTGTTCGTATATTTATAATATTGGTCTTATGCTATTTAATAGTAATTAGAAAATTTTGTTCGTATACTATCGAAATATTTTTATAAAACAAAGTATAATATTATATTAATTACAAATTTAGTAATAGATTTCCTTATAGAATTTTTGGGGGATTAAAATGGAAAGAAGTATCGATGAGTTAATTGATTTATTAAACGACAAAGATGATTTTGTTGTTGAAGATGTTATGGGTGAATTGGAATTAAGAGCCGATGAAGCAGTGGATCCTTTAATTGATGCTTTATCTCACAGGAAAAAACAAATTAGATTGCATTCTGCTACTTTATTGGGCGCTATTGGTGACCCAAAAGCTATTCCTGCTTTAATTGAAACTTTAAAAGATAACAATAAACTAGTTAGAAGAGAAGCTTCAACCGCATTAAGTCGTATGGGTGAACCTGCAGTAGATCCTTTAATTGAAACTTTAAACGATGAAGATTGGAGAGTTAGAGGGGCTGCGGCTTGGGCTTTAGGTAACTTAAATGATGAAAAAGCTATTCCTGCACTTGAAAAGTTGCTTGATGATGAATCAGGTTATGTAAAACAAGGTGCACAAAGTGCAATAGCTTCAATTAAAAAATAAGATTTTTCTTATTTTTTTTATCTTTTTTTCTTATTTTTGATATTATTTTTTTTTATTAGCAATCTTTTTGCATGTTTTTGGATATCCTGAGGCATTGTGAAGTAGAATAATATTAATCCTTTAATATGATTACCTTATCAATCATCTCAATCAGCATCCTATTTATTGGATTTTTAAAGGACAGCGGATGTTCCTTAGGATAGTCTGCACTGAATGGAAGTATCATAAAGCTGGACATGCACTGATCAGTTGACCTTAGCGCAAAATATGCTTTGTACTCTCCGCCAATAATATTTATCATTATCCCCGCATCTTCTGTAGGCTCATGACCGGAAATTCCTTCTTCAGCATATATTCTAAATATTTTTCCCTCTTCTGAGCTAATCAGCCCGTATTCCAGCAAGTATAAATCTTCTTTGTCAATTTCACCAAAATCCAGTTCATATTCATCATATTCACAAACTTCAGAACAATCCTCTTCGGGCAATCTGATGTAGGGGCTTGAATAAGCTAGTGAAATGTAAATGCCGTCATGGTCAAGTGCTTTTGAGATAATGTCATAATATAAATTGTCCAGGGGTATTGATTTGTATCTGTCTCCCAATATTTCAGGAACCGTATGTGTAAATCCGCCATCTTCAATTACAGTACAGTAAAAATGTTTTTCACCCAAATATCCTGCGGTAGATGCCCTTTCAATAGTTTCTTTAATGTCGATGTCATTTGCATTTTCCAATTTTTCAGCTATTTCAAGGGCTTGTTTTTCGCTTATCACTGTCCCACCACTTTTCGATTTATCTTAAATAGTCAAATATCTCATCAATTGAATTTGCTATATGAAAAATTTCCTCTTGTTTGTATAAAAATCCCTTTTCAGCCATTTCATCAATCATTTCAAGCATCTTGTCATAGAAATTATCAATGTTGAAGACAATTATTGGCTTGTCATGTCGTTTAAGCTTTTTAAGGGTTATAATTTCGAAAAATTCATCCAATGTTCCAATTCCTCCGGGAGAGATTATGAATGCATCGGAATATTTCAGGAAATTGTTTTTTCGCTCATCCATTGTGTCGACATAGATGAATTCACTGCATCTTTCACATAAAGGTTCAAAGTCATTGATCCATTTGGGTGCAATTCCGATTGATGAGCCGTTATTGTCATGAACTCCTTTTGCACATGCACCCATCATTCCGGTGTCTCCTCCACCAAAAACCAATGTATGGCCTCTTTCAGCTATCTGACATCCCAGTTCATATGCCGCATCGGTGTAGTTTTTGTCTATTTTTCTACTTCCAGAACCATAAAGACAGATATTCATAAAATCAACTCACTAAATGTCGGGGGTTTGCTCGGCAAGGCACATGTGGCAAACAGCATTGGCATTGTCTTTTTGATTGTCTTTAACGGGACATAAGTATTTTCCATTTCTTTTTTCCACTTTTAAATTGCCTGGGAATTCACTTCCAACAGGGTGTATTGGCTCTTCAAGGATAAATGTTGTATATAATGCAGTAATCACATAAATTAAGGGGAATTTGTCGTCATGTGTTCCGAAGGTTTCTTCCCTTTCCTTTTCAAAGGTTCTCTCATGCATTGGAATCGATTCATCAAAAGATGTTTTGTCAATGGCTGAATGGTCATAGTCATCTTTTGCAAGAACTTCCTTCATGCGCAATAAAAAGTATTTTATATAGATTTCAAGGTATTTTTCACGATAGCTCGCATGAACGAATTCTCCGTCTTTTCTCATACGTGCTGAAGCTAGCATTAAATCATATACTGAGATTAATCGAGCATATTTTTTAAGTATTATCATTAAGTCATCTTTTGTTATCTCTTTTTGTGGTGTTAATCCTCTCAGCTCAACAAGTATGTCTTCCGGCTCCATAATTTTATTATGGATTTTATTATTAATAAAAATTTTTTAAAGGTTGAAAACCAAATAATAAATGGGGAGTTATTTATGTCTGAAGATTTTATGGAGATTTCAAAAGAAGATATTGAA
>NZ_JBGVOG010000090.1:0-14906 GCF_045126245.1 Methanobrevibacter sp.
ATAGAATGTTAAATGAAAATGCAATCCAGATGAAAAATATTAACTAAATCAATTTTTTCCTAAATTTTTAAAAACATTTCAAACAAAAGTGTGACTCCCAAATAAAAAAAATGAGCGAAATTGAACAGATTGCCAAAATTCATAAAAATAATTATGACATACTAATTTTAATAATACAAAGTCAAAATGTTAATATTAATACATACTGGGAAAAAATCACTTCTTTAAAAAATCAGAAAGTTTAACCATCAATACAAGCAAAACAAATACCGATAAGAAGAATTTTTCAAATCATGAAATTAATTTATAATATCCCATATGACAAGCACGATTTTATTTATCGAATACATATTAAACACATGAAATGCATACAATAAATCTGTCAATTATAAGTCAGAATTGCGAAAAATAAAGATTTCATTTTTCTTTAAATTCCATCATGAAAAACAGATTTTTCAAATCTAAACAATTTTTAAGAAAATCAAATTTTCATTAATTAAAAAAAAATATTATTCAATATATGCAAAAATTCATAAATGGAAAAAAATTTTACAAACAAAAAATCAATGAAAAAAATAGTTGAAGGGAGTTTACAACTCTCCCCTTTCACGCCTTTCATCCAATAGCTTAAGGCCTATTTCGCCTAACTTGTACTTTTGAATCTTTCCGCTTGTTGTAAGCGGGAACTCATCAACAAAGAAAACGTACTTAGGAACCTTATATCTTGCAATTGATCCTATGCAGAAATCACGAATGTCGGCTTCGGTTACATCCTCAAAGCCGTCTTCCTTAATTATGAAAGCTCCGACGATTTCACCGTATTTTTCATCGGGAATTCCTGCAACCTGAACGTCACGGACACAGTCATGGGTAAAAAGATATTCCTCAATCTCACGAGGATAGATGTTTTCACCGCCTCTGATGATCATGTCCTTGATACGTCCCACGATTGAATAGTATCCGTCCTCATCGACAGTTGCAAGGTCACCTGAGTGAAGCCATCCGTCCGGCTCGATTGTCTCTGCTGTCTTTTCAGGCATGTTGTAGTAACCTTTCATCACGTTGAAACCACGACACATTATCTCACCAGGCTCTCCGACACCGACCTCTTCGCCGGTTTCAGGGTCCACAATCTTGACTTCGATGTTCGGAAACTTTCGCCCGACAGTGTTGATCTTTTTCTCGAATGAGTCAGCTGCATTTGTTTGTGTAAATCCCGGTGCGGCTTCAGTCAATCCATATACACTGGTAATCTCCTTCATGTTCATCTTCTCGATGGCATCCTTCATGGTTTCGACAGGACAAGTTGATCCCGCCATGATGCCTGTACGAAGTGAGCTCATGTCAAACATCTCAAACATCGGATGGTTCATCATACCGATAAACATTGTCGGAACGCCGTAGATTGATGTGCACTTTTCCTTTTGGATTGAGGAAATTGCCAAAAGAGGGTCATATTCCTCAAGAACAACCATGGTAGAACCATGTGTTATTACAGCCATAACACCTAAAACAGTACCGAAACAATGGAAAAGAGGCACTTGCAGCAGCAGCCTGTCGGCAGGAGAATAGTTCATGTTCTCTCCAATGTAGTAGCCGTCGTTTACAATGTTTCTTGAAGTAAGCATTACCCCTTTCGGAAAACCTTCGGTTCCGGAAGTGTACTGCATGTTGATGACGTCATGCTGTGTGACTGAGTCCTTGACCTTCTGGTATTCATCATCGTCATAGTTCATACCTAACAATAACAGCTCATTGGTATTGTACATTCCGCGGTGCTTTTCCTGTCCCACGTGAAAAACGAATTTCAGATGAGGGAACTTTTCAGCCACCAGATGGCCTCTTGCACAGGTTTTTAGTTCAGGCACAAGTTCATTTATAATGTCAAAGTAGCTTGTGTCCCTGAAACCGTCTGTCATGGCCAATGCCTTCATGTCGGACTGCCTTAACACATACTCCAGTTCATGTGACTGGTATGCTGTGTTGACAGTTACGATTGTTGCACCTATCTTTGCTGTTGCAAACATGTAGGTCAGCCATTCAGGCACGTTTTTGGCCCATATTCCAACATGGTCTCCTTTCTCAATTCCAATAGCCAGCATCCCTTTTGCGAGATTGTCTATTCTTTCATCAAATTCCTTATATGTAAATCTTAAGTTTCTATCCGGATAAACGATAAATTCATGATCTGGTTGCTTTTCAACCATTGATTCGAAAAACTTCCCTAACGGAAGTTCAGTAAATAATTCAGACATGCTTTTTCACCTCATTTTTTTAAACAATAAAATAACTTCACCAAATGCAAATCATTAATGCAATCCCAATTGCAATGCGTCCAAGTCCAAATTCAAAGTTTCTGTGTAAAATCTATCTATTTTTGGCTTTAAAGTTATTTTACTCATGTTTTTCACCTCAGTATGGAGTGTAAAGCACAGCTAATATTTTAGCGTCTTTTTCACCGCTTGCATGTAAGTGGTGAGGAACCGCTGAGTCATAAAATATGGTGTCGCCTTCGCCTATTGTGAAAGTGTCCTTTCCATAAATCACTTCGATTTCGCCTTCAAGCACATAGATGAACTCTTCACCTTCGTGTGATGAAAGTTCCTTTTCACCTTCCTCAAACTTGATGTCAATCATGAAAGGATCTATGTTTCTGTCTATCTTTCCTGCACCTAATGAGTGGAACTCAAGGTTTGTAGCGTTTGTAACGTCTTCCCTTCCGGAAAAATACAGTGAGTTTTCAGTAACGCCACCTCTTGTAACGACAGGACCTAGTTCAGGTGTGTCATCTAAGAATGTGCCTAACCTTACGCCTAAAGCCCTTGCCATTTTAGTTAATGGGGTGAGTGATGGAATTACTTCACCTGCTTCCATAGCTTCAAGGACTTCCTGCTTTACGCCACTTCTTTCGGACAGCTCTTCAATAGACATGTTCTGTCTTTCTCTGATATCTTTTATCTTTTTTGCAAAGTCTTCGTTTGTCATATTTTTCACACATTTTTTTTGAATTTACACTTAAAACAATTTAAGTATTTATAACTATCTTTAACAAGATATTTAAAGATAACCTAAAATAAGCAAAATATCTGAATAAATGATTAACCTACAAATTAAAAGTGACAAAAAAAATGATTATCCATTCATTATTTCCAAAAAAAATATTTAATTTAAACAAGAAAAATGTATATTAAAGGTGAAAAATTGAAAAGCAAAACCAAAATTATACTTATTATTATAGGACTGATAATTATAGCCGGTCTTATCTATTCCGGATTTGGCTCATCAGATTCCGCTTCAGGCGAAGTATTGGCCAATACAAGCATAGGAACTGTTGAAAAATTCATTTACGGAAGTGAAAACGCTTCGAAAACCATTGCATTGATTGCCGGAATTCATCCAAGGGAGCCTCTTTCAATAGAACCTGAAATAAAGGCTGCAGAGGAATTTGCAAACAATGACGTTAAGGTAATCGTCTACAAGGTCACAGTAACCGACAGACCGACAGACTATAATGCCGGAAGGGCAAACGGAGAAAGCCTCGTGCATGACTACGTTAACCCGGACGTTACCAAATCCGATGCAGGGGCGGTCATCATCAGCCATTCACATATTGCAGGATACGGCCAGGGATTCTATCTGGCAACCCCTGAAATGGATGACGCTTCAGTGAAAATTGCTACAGATATCAACAAGACAAGCGACTTCAACTATTATCCGGTTACCGGAAACGAAAGCTACAAGTCAACATCCGCAGTTCTGGTGTCAAAGCCTATCGCTCAGGCAGGATATCCTACATTCGTATATGAGATACCTGAAGACATCACAAACCAGACATCAACTTCAAAAGCTGTGGAACTGTTCAAAATTATATCAGGATACATATAGTGATTTGAATGGAACTCGAGGATTATTTGAATCATGTAAATGCCAAAAAAAGGATTGTTGGAGGCTCAGATGAACATCTCTTTATGCATGAAATGCTGAGCGAAGCCCTGAAGATCACCCATAGGATAAACAGCGAATATCACACAGCCGAAGAAATCCAGGAGCTTTTTGCCAAGCTGACAAACCAGGAAGTTAACCGCTCTCTGGGACTGATACCTCCCTTCAACACCGATTTCGGCAAAAATATCCACATCGGCAAAAATGTCTTCATCAATTCGGGCTGCAAAATGCAGGATCAGGGCGGCATATATATCGCAGATGATGTCCTGATTGGCCATAACGCATGTCTTTTAACATTGAATCACGCATCAAATCCTGATGAAAGGGCGGACATGCACCCCGAACCGATATACATTGAAGAGAAGGCATGGCTTGGCTCAAACGTGACAGTGCTTCCGGGAGTTACCATCGGAAAAGGTGCAATCGTTGCCGCAGGAGCTGTCGTGACACGCGACGTTGAGCCGAACACAATCGTCGCAGGCATCCCGGCAAGATACATCAAAAATGTTGGCGAAGATTAACCGTCGAATACTTCAACATATGTCCAATTAAACAATGCTAAATTTGAAAACCTGTTAAAATATCGTATGAGACATTAAAGATTATTACATTGATTGTTGTAAAAATATGATTTAAACCCTGAAATATAGATGATGCTGTTGAAAATGTTCCATCTCTTTAAAAATAGAAATTATTTATATAATATTCAATAAAGATTTATATTAATTAAAGGAGCTATCTTATGTTAACCATTAACAAATGTTACCTAGATTTCGTTGATAAAATCTTAAAGCAAGGAAAAGAAACCTATAAAGACTCTAATCACCATTTAGTTGAAAGTTTAGGGAATTTTTATATAATTGACGATCCGTTTGATTTGAAATTCAGGGCAAAATATCAGCACTACACACCTGAAATGCTGTTGGCAGACATAAAATCCGGAAAATTCGATATGGAAGGATGTCCAATAAAAAGCGATGCACTATACGAATACGTCAAGTCAGCTGAAAATCCTGATGACCAGGGATTTGTCTACACATACCCGAACCGTATCTATGCACATTTTGACGTTGACCAGTTCAACACCATGAAGGAAAGAATCCTGACCGCAACAGGATCAAACAGGGCAGTTGCAGTTACAATCGACCCTCAATTGGATGCTGACAGGGAAGACATTCCATGCCTTCAGTTTTTACAGTGCCTTGTTCGTGACAATGAACTGACAATACACTGCATATTCAGAAGCAATGACATTTTCGGCGCATTCTACTCAAACATGTTCTTCATAGCATATCTGGGACTGAAAATGAAGGAAGAAGTAAACAAGGAAATCATTGGTGAAAAATTAAATTTCGGTGGAGTTCACTACCACTCAACCTCAGGTCACATTTATAATACAGACTTAAAAGCAGCTCGCAAATTAATTAAATCAAATAAATAAGGTTTACCTTTAACCTTATTCCTCTTTTTTTATGAATTGACTTATTGTAGCACTTGTTGAAGTGTATTTGCTGTTTCCGGAGTATGAACTGCTTATTGAATATATGCCTGAATCAAAACCGGCTGCAGAAATTATGACTTGGCCTGCGGAGTCTGTCCTTAGAATGTTTTTCGCATTGTTTATGACGACACCAACTGTAGCTCCCACAATGCCTTTTCCGGTGGCGGTATTTGTAAGAGTGGTTACTATCTCGGCGTTCTGCTTGTCATAGACTGTTGAGATGAATGAGGTTGTCTTGCTTTCAAGAGGACTTATTGTTGCGCCTGATGCGAAGTATTTGGTGTTTCCGGCATATGATGCGTATGCTGTAAAGGTATTCGGATCTGCGCTTCCAAGTGAAAGTCTCACCTGACCGTTCTTATCTGTTATGATTATGTTTTTAACGTTGTTTAAGAAAATGCCTACTGTTCCGCCGTATACTCCTTTTCCGGTTGCTCCATTAATTAATGTGGCTACAACTTCATTGGTTTGGCTGTCATAGTATAGCTCAAAGCTTGTTGTGATTTTGTTTACAATCACGTTGAATGTTGCTTTTGCAGGGTTGTATTTGGAGTTGCCGTTGTAGGTTACGGCTGTTTCGTAGTTTCCTGGGTTCAATCCAGAAATGGTTACTTTAGCCTGACCGTTGCTATCGGTTTTACTGGTGTATGATTTGCCGTTGAACTTGAATCCTACAGTGGCGCCGACAATACCATTGCCGGTAGCGTAATTAACAAGTTTAGCAGTCAACTCGACATCAGCGCCATATTCAACGGAAATGTCTTCAACAACAAAATACGCATCTATCTTGACTTCAATGTCAATGCTTGTGCTTGAAGGAATGCCGCCGCTTCCTGAGTATGATACGCAGGCTGTGTATGAGCCCGGAGCAAGGTCCCTTGTAGAGACACTGGCCTGACCGTTGGAATCAGTTTTTACAGTGTATCTTACATCACCGAAATCAACAAGAATGTCGGCACCGTTGATACCTCTAGAAGTCTGGTCCTCAACCAGGGTGGCTGTCAAAACGCCGTCCTTGTAGACTGCTGAAATGCGGGTGTTGACACCAATGAGGACATCCATAGAGTCTTTTGAAGAATAATACTTGGAATTGCCCCCATATGAAACAGAAGCAGGATATATTCCTGACGCCAAATCTTTAGTGGAAACCTTTACCTGGCCTGTGGAATCCGTTTTTATCTTACTTGTGATGCCATTGATTTTAACGCTCACGGTAGCGCCATTAATGGCCTTGCCTGTAAGGTCATTGATTAATGTGGCAACCAAATTCTTATCTTTAGCGTTATAGACAACATCCAGACTTGTGTTTGCCTTGATAGGGACATTGACGTCTACTGATGAAGGGTCATATTTGGAATTTCCACCATAGGACACGGTTGCTGTGTAAGTGCCCAAAGGCAGATTTGCAACGGAAAGTTTGGCCTGACCGCTGTTGTCAGTTTTGTTGGTATAAGTCTTGCCGTTGATTTTAAAACCAATTGTAGCACCCAAGACAGGCTGGTCTGTAACATCATTAAACAGACTGGCAGTAATCTCCCGGACATCCTCATTATAAACAGCTGAAATGCGGGTGGATGTTTTAATATTGAAGTCTATGCTTGTTGAGGACGGATTATACAGAGAATTACCTCCATATGAAACAGCAACGCTGTAAGCGCCCAAAGGCATGTCTTTAGTGGAAAGCTTTGCCTGGCCTGCGGAATTGGTCTTAACGGTATAGTTCGCATCAGCGAAACCAAATATGATAGCAGCACCGCCAATAGCTTCTGAAGTAAAATCATTTGTCAAAGTGGCGAGCAATTCCTTATTGCTGTAGACCACTGAAATAGCCGTATCGGACTTTACAATAAAATCAATGCTTAAATTAGAAGAGTAATACTTGTCATTTCCGTTGTAGACAACAGAAGCCGCATAATTGCCCGGAACGAGACTTGATGTGGAAAGACTGGCCTGACCTGCGGAATTGGTTTTGACTGTGTAGCTGACTGAACCTATATAGACAACAACACTAACTCCTCCAACGGCCTGACCTGTTGCACTGTTGGTTAATGTGACAATGAGCTTTCTGGCGTTATCATCATAAACAGCCGAAAGTTTGGTATTTGCCTTGTTTAAAACACTGACAGTTGCGCTTGAAGGATTGAACTGTGAACTGCCGGCATAATTAATGTTTGCCTCATAAGTTCCCAAGGCAAGGCTTTCAGTGGAAAATACTGCCCGGCCGTTGGAGTTGGTTTTGACTGTATAGCTTTTACCGGCAATGTTAACTACAATATTTGTATTGGCAATGGCCTTGCCTGTTGAAACATCAACCAAATCAGCAATCAATTCATGATTATCCCCATCATAAATTGCCGAAATATCGGTATTTGCCTTAATGGTCACGCTGGATAATGCGCTTGATGGATTGAACTGTGCGTTTCCATCATAATAAATGCCTGCAGGATAAGTGCCGGGACGAGCATCAGCCAAATCGAACCTGACCATACCTTTATTATCTGTGAAGTTATAATAGCAAACGCCGTTTACCTCAAGCATGACATTGGCCTGGGCAACCGGATTTGCATTGCAGTCCTTAAGACTGGCAGTAATGTATCTGTTGGAATAATCAATAACAGATGATTCGAACACCAGACTGACACCTGTCCTTTCCTTATAGATTGTTGCAGTGATTGTTTTTGAAGCTGTATTGTATCCATTAGCCGTAAATTTGGCCTTGATTGTATTTGTGCCCAATGTCTTGAATACATGGCTTAACCTGGCCACTCCGTTTTCAACATTGACCTGGACGGATTCACCTTCAACAGTGAATGTGACCTTACCTGATTTTGCCAAAGCACCATACTGATTGCGGACAACAACTTCAAATTCAGCAGGATTGTATTCGCTTACAACATTCAGCTCAAGACTTGGATTGAGCTTATTTATAATTGTGAACGCCTTAATGCATGCAACCTGATTGCCATAATATACATGTGTAGAGTATTTTCCTGTTTTATTAAACAAGTCCATCCAGTTTTTGCCGTCCCAGCTGACAAATGACATGCCTTCAGTGAAATAGTTTTCAGTAAATGAAACCGCTTCGCAAATAGGGAAGCTCGCTTCATTATCTGCAGTAATCTTGAATACTACTTCAAACACATCCCCTGTTTTGAGGGTTATGAACTGGTCAAGGTCAATTGTCATATAGCTTTTAGAGGCAGTGCCGCTTTGTGTGAGCTTCAGCTTGCCATTCAAATAAACAGATAAATCCCAGCTGCAGTCCTTTTGAAAGTAGGTTGAAACTGATGTGAGATACTCATTGCCGATGGCAGTGTAGCGGTTCTTATACCAGACTGTATTGGATTCATTGATGTAGTAATCAGTATATCCCTGCAGGTCATACTGGTAATTCCTGTCATATTTTATTGTATTATTAAGCACAAATGCAAATATTCCGTCCCTTGCAAATTTTGAATCATAATAGGAGATATAGAAGAATCCCTTATCTTTCCAGCTAGGCCCCCAGCTGTTTTTTACAATCCATGCCCCTTTTCCCGGAGCTCCTGAAATTTCGCGGTCATCATCCCATCCCACAATTACAACGGCATGGTTTGAAGCCAGAGATCCGTCATAATAATAATTATAACCGTTCAGATATCTGCCGGTATAGTACAAATTAGATGAAACACCACCATAGCTCATAAGAGCCCTTTTGATTTCATCATTGTCTGTTGAATTATTCCTTTTTAAAAATACAATGTTTTGAATCTGGATAAAGCTATCCAAGAGAGGTGAGATGACAGCATCTATCTTATAAATGTCATCGCTATCATTGACAGGACCCAGCCAATTGACAAGATAGCTGTATCCCATGGAATCATAGCCTCCGTTGTTGGTTTCCATTTGCCTTCCATACTGTGAAAATTCAGCCATCAGGTCTTTCATGTTCTCTTCTGACAGGTCTAAAGTGATGCCTGTTGCTTTCAAAATGCTTGATTCAAGAGCACCCAATATCGCAAATGCCCAGCAGTTGCCGTCATTTCCCTGATTTTTAACGGGAGTGACCTGTCCCAGGCTTCTTAAATCATAGCTGCTTGGAAGAGTGCCGTTATAATATCCGTCATAGCTGATGAATATGCCGTCAGTAGAGTTTATGTAAAAATCGATTGTCTGGCTTTCATAGACATCGCTTTTTTTGAGCGCATGATTGTTTGTGAAAGTGTTGTTCAATTCCTTATCAAGAATAGAATCATAATAGACATCATTTTTAAGGGAATAAACGCCTCCTGCAGTATTTAAAGCCCTGTTGTTGGTAAACTTATTTGAATTGATGAAAAAGCTTTCAACTCCAAACGCATAAATCGCACCGCCATTTTCTGCGGAATTTTCATCAAAAACAGATTTTGTTATTAAAAACTCACGATACATTGCATATATTGCACCGCCATAATATTTGGCGACATTGAGCCTTGCAGTGAAACTATCCAAATACACGAATGATTTAAGTGATGTGATTGCAGCACCGAAATCGGCTGTTGAATTGACTATCTCCACATTATATGCATCAAGTGTGGAATCATGGATGTAAATGGCTCCGCCGGAATCCTTATTTGATGATGTATTTATGAATTTGGTGTTGTTGATGCTTAGTATCGCCTTTGACTTGGCCGCAATAGCTCCGCCGTACAACTCGGAATAGGTATCCTTAAACAGGCAGTTGTTTATGTTAAGGGTTCCTGCACTAATTGAAATGGCCCCGCCATATTTGGCGTGACTATCGCAAAACGTACAGTTTTCCAGATTGATTATATAATTTGTGCCATCGCAGCGTATGGAACCTCCCTCTGTGGTGCTTCCTCCTTTGAAAATTACGTTTGTGGCATTCAAGGTCCCCTTATTCAGGACCCCAAGATTATTCAATGTAACATTATTGAGAGACAATGAGCTTGAAACCTCAAAACCTGTACCGTGGAAGTTTATAACCGTATCTGAAGCACCGCTACCTATGAAAGTGACATTGCAGATTTTTTTATAACCACTTAAATTATACTCTCCGCTGGCCAGGTAAATGTTTGAATTGTCGGCTATCCTACCTGCTGTGAGTTTCTTATATGGATTTGTCGCAGATCCGTTTCCTGTGTCGTCCCCAACATTTGCATCGAAATAATAATCTGCGGTCAATACGTCCGAAGTGTTGTATGCGGCTTCCATGGCAGTATCGTTTTCAGCTGAAAAACCTGCCGGAATTATCATGAACAGACAGACTATTGAAAACAATGCAAACAGTTTCATTTTATTCAAAGCTATTGCCTCCTTTTTAACAATTTAACAACAAAAAATGTTAAATTATATAGAGTATTGGTATTTATAGTAATTATAATATAAATATCTGACTAAAAAGTGAAAAAAAAGAAATTTAATTAATGAAGTTTATTTGCTCTTCATTAATCAGCAGGTAATTAATCAAATCAGTTCCATCCAAATCCTCATTGTGCAGGTCAACTGCGGAAATCTGTGAATTCTTATATGTGGTGTAATATAGTACTCCCCTGTTGGTATTGTAGCATGAAGTGTAGATGGTATATTCATACAGATTCGGATCTGAGATGAAGGTACATCCGTTCTGCTGTTCGACAGATTTCAAAATATGGAAAAACTGGCCTAAACTGCTAACCTCATCCATATCAGAGTATGAATTTGCACGTGTAAATGCAACTTTTGCAAATCTTGAGGCAGATGACAAATCTCCCGGCAGTCCAATTGCACCCATGCCCCTTGAATATTCGTCCAAATCGAATGAATCGGAAAAGGTGTTTTCAGGATTTTTATTTGACAGGCTTCTGTAGTTGTTCAGGTAAAACAGCTGCTTGTCGAATGGAGGGTTGTTTGTCAAAACGCCTACCGGATTGTCATAAACCTTAAGTCCATCCTCAAGAGGTTCGATGACAATGGCTTCACCGCTGTTGTCGGACATCATCCAGTGAAGTGGAGACAACGGAAGCTCATCTGCAAAGTTTATGTTTACAAGATTGATTTCCTCAAGCAGCTTTCGAGCTTCACTAACGCTTGAGGCACATCCGAGAAGATATGGTATCAGCTCAAATGGTGTGATGTTTACCATGCCATCCTTCGGTTCCAGATAAACCGCATTGCCTGCAAAGTTAAGACCTGCAATAGCAAGACCCTTTTCATTGCATGCATCATAATAGAGCGGATATTCATCAATGCCTGCAGCTATTCCAATGATTGCATAATGGGTTTTGACATCATCAATCTTTCTGAACTTAAGCTCATAGTTTCTAGGTGTTACGGTAACACGCTCATTATATGAAATCTCATAATCAAAGTTTCGTCCGAAATAATGCATTTCGGTTATATAGTTTGATGCTGTACACATTCTTATCACCTCATAAAAAATTTGAATAGTTTAATGCTCTTGATTTGATATCCTCAAATTTATCATCAACCAGCAGTTCTCCGTTTCTGAATACACATCTTAACTGGTCATCACCTTCACTGTCTATTGGAACTGTCCTGAATGAACTGTTATCTTTAATCAATTTGAAGCGGCCTGTCTTTGACTTTTTACTTGAGTCCAAAGGATTTTTAAAAATGTCATGCCATTGGCCATCCCTCAGCTGAGCCGAACATTTGAATGCGTTTCTTTGGGTATCCCGGTTAACGGAAGTGTGAAGTCCGCCTCCCATACCAAAGATGATGTTCTGCGCTGCCCAGCCGCTTGATTTCATTGCAAATAGAATGTCACGTATCTTTTGGTAGTTGAGTCCGTCACCCCATAAAAGACCGATATTCAGGTCAAATACCTTATAGCCCTCAGAAGTCAAGTGACTTCCGAAACCGTCTGAAAGCAAATTCAAACAGTCTATTGTGGTTGAAACAGGTTCTCCACTGTCCGGCCTGAAAACTACCTTGTTGTTTTCACCATCCAAAAAGTTCAAGATGGCTTCATTCAACTCGGATCCTGACCTTCCGGCTTCACTTAGGAAGTTCCTGTAGTTGTATGAATCTATGACTATTGACAAAATCCCTTCCTTGGCCTTGTCAATGACATTGAGGATTTGTGATATTTCACCTTCAGGACCCAGTGATGTCATTACGCTGTGTTCTGTTGCCTGAACTGAAAAACCGTAAATGTTTGAATCATTGTAATAATTTTCAGGAACGCTCAGTGCCGGAATTGTGTCGGTTCCGGAAAAGCTGAGCAGATGAGCTGAACCCGCCAATCTTGAGGATTCTGTTGAAGTTGCTCCCCTGTATCCGAAATCGTGAAGCATAAAGTCAAGATTATCCTTTTGGGAACCTGTTACCTCCAGGTAAAAGTTGGACAGCTTTCTTACCTCAGCGGATAGTGTCGCAACGGTTGACGGATACCATACCTGAAGAAGCAATGATTCGAGATAATTCGGAAGCCAATAGGATTTCCTGTCGGTATTCTCAACAGTCATCAGAACGTTGCTTACATCAACGGGAGTTCCTTCAGCGACTGCCCTTATTTCAATCGGAAGCCTTCCGTCATGATTGTCCAAAATGTACTGCCAACCTTTCTTATTAAAAATTCCCTCTCCGATATGGGTGGAGATTATCCTGTCTGCCTCGTCAATCTTTTGCTGGGTAACGACCTGGCCTTCCAGATACTTTTTGATTATATATTGGAGTCCGTAAAAGATAGTCTTGTTAAATTCGGCACCTACCCTGCTTTCAAGATAGGAATATATCTTTTCTGTCCCTTCCGGGTAAAAATAGTGATGAGTTACCTTGTAACTATCTGTTAAAAGACAAATGTTATTTTCAATCATAATATCCCTTACAATATATTATATGGGATGTTATGCAATATATTTTTTATTAAAAAAAAAAGAAAAAGAGAAGTTAGATATAACTTTCATCTTTTTTTCTGAAATGTGCTTGTGGGTGATCGCATAGAGGACATACTTCAGGAGCGTCTGTTCCATAGTGGATGTATCCGCAATTGTTACATTTCCATGCGATTTCTTCGTCCTTTTTGAATACTTTGCCTGCTTCGATTTTAGCAGATAATGCATTGTATCTTTCTTCATGAGCCTTTTCTGTTGCAGCGGCTGCATCGAACAAATCAGCAATGTCATCAAAGCCTTCTTCACGAGCGGTTTCAGCAAATTCCTTATACATTGAAGTCCATTCTTCATGCTCTCCTGCAGCGGCATCAGCAAGATTGGTTTGAGTGTCAGGTACTTTTCCGCCATTCAACAATTTAAACCAGATTTTAGCATGTTCCTTTTCATTGTCGGATGATTCTTGGAAAATGTCCTTGATTTCGACATAACCGTCTTTTTTAGCTTGAGATGCGTAAAATTCATATTTTACACGTGCCTGAGATTCGCCTGCAAGAGCAGCCATTAAATTTTCCTGAGTTTTTGAGCCTTCTAAATTAGCCATGATATCATCTCCAAATTAAACTATTTCAAATTTGATATATAAAATTTTGGTGAGTGTCTAGTAACAAAAAAAGTAAAAAAAAGAGTAAAATTATTTATAATTTTGAGCTCTTTCTTCAAAGTGTGCTTTTGGATATCCGCAAACAGGACACATTTCAGGTGCTTGAGGACCTTTGAAAATGAAACCGCAGTTTTCACATTTCCATTCAATTTCATCTTCTTTTTTAAATACTGATTCTGCTTCCACATTGGCAAGCAGGGTTCTGTATCTTTCTTCGTGTTCCTTTTCGATTTCTCCAACTTTTTCAAAAAGGAATGCAATTTTTGCAAAGCCTTCTTCACGGGCGGTTTCAGCGAATTCCTTATACATTGAAGTCCATTCTTCGTTTTCACCGTCAGCTGCAGCGTTAAGGTTTTCTATTGTGTCTGGAATTTCTTCATCATGCAAGATTTTATACCAGATTTTTGCGTGTTCCCTTTCGTTTTTAGAGGTTTCCATGAAAATATCGTGGATTTGAACGTAACCTTCTTCTTTTGCTTTTGCAGCGAAGTATTGGTATTTGGTATGTGCTTGAGATTCACCTGCAAATGCAGCTTCTAAATTCTTTTCAGTTTTTGTGCCTTTTAATTCTGACATATTAAACAACTCCGATAGTTATTAATATGATTATCATAGCATAAAAAGTTTTATTATTACAAAGAATATGAAATAATATTCACAACGTGGAAAAAAGAAAAAAAAGAAGCTTAAATAATAATATTTAAGCTATATCAGAATATAATAATCCGGTTGCTCTTTGTGTAAAGAATGCAAAATATGGAGTTACTATAATTGAAAGAATAGACAATTGTGGTACTTGACCGTAAAGGTATCCTAAAATTGCGTTGATAGCAGCCACAATAACAATCATTAAAATTATTACAGCAACAACTTTTCCAACACCGATTCTTGTAATGTCCTTGAACGCTTCAGGGATGTTGAGAGCTTCACCTAAACTGCCTGTATTAGCCAATCTTGATTCACCCATAGTGTGGAGGAATGC
>NZ_JBGVOG010000091.1:0-15501 GCF_045126245.1 Methanobrevibacter sp.
ATTTCAGTTTTTTCGATATCGACATTAGGATTAGAGTAGTGTAACTCGATCATACTTTTAATTTTATCTTCAGGATTGTCAATGATTTCAGTTACTTCAACATCGTAAATTAAGTCTTTACCAGCTAATTCGTGGTTGAAATCAACTTTTACTCTTCCACCGTTTACGGTTAAGATTTTTCCGGTTGTTCCTTCGGAATTGATTTTCATACCTGGAACAGGGTTCATACCTTGTTTTCTGAATTCTTTGATTGGAACTAATTGGATTAATTTAGGGTTGCGAGGACCGAAAGCATTTTCAGAATCAACTTCAATGTGTTTGGTTTCACCAGCTTCTAATCCTTTAATAGCTTCTTCAATAGCAGGCAATAAGTGGTTTCCTCCTACAACAATTGGAATTGGTTTATAAGTTTTATTTTCTTCAAAAATACCTGCTTCTTGTGCAACTTCATCATAAGTAGTATCAAATACTTCATCAGTTTCTTTAACTTTACCAGTAAAGTTTACTCTAACAAAATCTCCGTTATCTATAGCCATAAAAATTACGCTCCTTAATAATTTTGATTGAATAATTTGTTAATAAATATAACATTTTATAATTTTAGTAACCATCACTTATTAAAGTTTTGCTAAAAATACTTTTCAAATGCTCTTTCTAAAAAATTAATATTAAATAGAAATAAATTTATATTTCATGCAAAGGCGAGGTGCAGTTAATTTGCCCCTTCATGGAGGTCATCCTCCAAGGTGGCTATTTTCGAGAATGGTTGACCTATCAGGAGCATTAGCTTCAGTTATCATCGAAGAATATAGTTTAAATGAATTTTTAAACAGAATATCCAACCCCTATTGGTTTCAGGCATTCTCATGCGTTTTGGGTTTTGATTGGCACTCATCAGGCACAACCACCACAACATTGGGTGCCCTTAAAGCTTCATTAAGTCCCGAAGAGCATGGAATCTATTTGACTGGAGGAAAAGGGGCGAAATCCAGAAGAACCCCACAAGGAATCGAACATGCTGGAGAAGTGTTCAATCTAAAAACAAAAACTACTGAAAAGCTAATTGAAACAAGCAAATTATCCGCTAAAATCGACAATTCCTGTATTCAGGATGGATACACACTATATCAGCATAATTTCTTCATTACGGAAAAAGGGGACTGGGCCGTTGTCCAACAGGGACTGAATACAGAAAACAAATATGCAAGAAGATACCACTGGCTAGGCGAAGAAGTAGATAAACTCCTAAATGACCCCCATAGTGGAATTTCCTGTGATAAAATAACTCCAGATACATTGAACATGTCTTCAAAAGAAAGCGAGGAAGCACAAAAAATAAGTGTTGACTTGATTAATGATAATCCAAATCATCTAAGACAATATTTTAAAAGAAAGGATAATCAAATGCTTTTAGAGGATTTCACAATGCCTGAGCATCACCCCGTTTTAGACATGGACATTTCAGATAAGGAATTTGAAGTTCTCACAAGAGCCTGGGAAATACAGCCTGAAAACTACGAAGAACTAATTTTACTTCAAGGAATCGGACCCAAAAAAATAAGAGCGCTTGCATTAATCTCCGATTTGGTTTATGGAGAACCCGCCAGTTGGAAAGATCCTGTAAAATACAGTTTTACCCATGGAGGAAAAGACGGCTTTCCATATCCTGTTGATAGAGAAGTCTATGACAATTCCATAGAGACAATACGGGATGCTCTTGAGCAAGCAAAAATTAAAAAAGACGATAAATTAAAAGCCATCAAGAGACTGGACGATTTCATATCCTAACGGTTTTCATTGTGAATATTGACATTTTTTCCATGAGCCGTAGGAATAACTTCAAGCACAGGATTTTCAAACTCGAGTTCAAATTCCTTGCCGTCCATCAATAAATGCTGGAATACCGCAAGAGATGATACTTCAGAATGAGGCTGTGTTGTTACGGATACATTCCAGTCTGCTGCCTTATAGACTTTTCCAGGAACTTTAGATCCCCCAACGACAATTAGAATATCTGCACCTGATTGTCTAACCTCCGGAGCTATTTCATGAGCTTGAGAACCATACATTGTCAAATGAACCACCTTTCCACCATCAGCTTTCCATTTATTGATAACACCCATGTAGCTTTCAGTGTATTCAATTTCAAAAGAACCGCCAAACCTTGATGCTGTATCCCTTACATTATCCATGAGCTTATTGTCCCTTTCACCGGCAAGATAGATTTTGCTAGCTCCAAAAGCACGGGCAGTCAAACATACGTGAGTTGTAATACGAGTATCTCTTTTTAATCTGTGGTCCAATCTTAAAACATTAACATTCATAATATCCTTAAAAAAATAATCAATTAATCTAATATTTCGAATTTAAAATATATAATAATTTGCTTGACAAAAAGATGGGTTCCACTCACCGTTATGTGGAGGAGGAATTATGAAAAGAGCCTGATGGAGTAAAATAATATTTCATTTAGTGAGTGGTAAACCACATCAAAACTAAATATGGGATGTTCAATTAATAAATTAATGCTTTTTTCATAGTCAATAATGATTTAAAGATATTAAATTTATTTAAATGAAAAATCAGAAGAAAAATAAAGCAGATGCCATAAACAATAATGCCATTAAACGACCTACCTCATTACTCATTCCCAAAACATCACCGTTGGCAATTCCAAAATTGCGCCTTGCAATGAGTGAAATAATTATTCCGGAAAATATTGCTCCCAAAACACCGCAAACACCAACGATATCGCCTAACAGAAATGCAATGACACAAACAATAACTGTTGAAATCAGATATTTTGAAGGAGTGGTCTCAAAAATGAAATAACATCCGATTCCCGGAGTCAATGGTATAGACAACAAGGCAGTTGTCAGAAGAGATGTTTTTGCAGCCATTTCACATATAATTATTCCAATTAAAAAATTATAATCCAGAATATTATAAATACCTGCAACGGTTAAGCTCGCTACCAAAAATAATGTTGCAACTCCCCCTGCCCCGACAGAAGAATCCTTCATTACTTTAATTTTGCGTTCCGGGTCCCCATGAACCATGACACCATCCGCCATGTCCATAACACCGTCCAAATGATTATAACCTGTGATAATCATTAAAAATGCATAAACAATAGCCGCTGTGAAAAATGAATTTAAATGAAGGAAATTTAAAGATACATAACCACAAATTGCCGCAAAAATGCCTATAAACACGTGTAAAAACGGCCAACACCATGTTAACTTAGTCATATATTCAAGAGACGTATAAACGCGAAGCGGCAATATTGTTGAAAATGTCAAAAGCCCTAAAAGTGATCTGATAGGTGAGAATTCTTCATCTTCAAAGTAGTTATCTTCTTCCATAATTATTCCTCAAAAATCTAAAATTTTGAAATATTGCTTAAACCTATTTCTTAATTATATTATATTCACCATAATATATTATTCTAATCGAATATTTTTGACACACATCCTGCAATTAAACCTGTGAAAATATCATCCAGTACCGGAGGCAAGCCATAAATAATTCCAGGTTTTGCTTCATGATATCTTTTAAAATTAAAAGTTGCCTTAGTTCCTGCAATCTGATTTGAAATGGCCAGACCCAAAACCTCATCAGCATACAAATATGCCTTATTGCCATTTGCACCGACTTCCCGTATTCTATTTCGGGCCAAGTCCTGCTCGGTTCTCATGGCTGCAACAATAAGAGTTATGACATTGATATCAGTCAAAGACTTAAAAATCTGCGATTTCATCTTTTCCCTTAGCTCGTCGGTTACTTCAATGTCTGAAACAAGTTCCAATCCTGCATCAACCAAGTCTCCGATTTGGATTCCTTCCGCAACAAAATAATCCAAAATGCCGAATGTCAAGTCAAGTCGCCTGAAAGCATCTTCAATGCTTATTTCAACAGCATCTTCAATGCGGACTTTCAATTCTTCAAAATTAACATCATCATATTCCGCATTGTTAATATCCAAACTGTTTCCATCAGATTCAGGAATATTTGAAAGTACAGCAAGAAAATCATTGGTGTTTAGGATATTTTGAATATGTAAAGGCAAAGCCATCTCCGCAAGTACCTTGGCCTTAATATTTGTTATAGCCTTAAAGACTTTCAAGAGGTCTTTAGGAGACAAAATCATATCAAGATATAAAATATGGCTTAAGTTAATTCTCGCATCAGCAAACCCCTTAGGAGAGTTGGCAACCTGAAGATGTTGGGTAAACTCTTCAATTACAACATCATTGGCCAAAAATGTAAAAAGAGTCAAGTCACCATATGTATTTTTGAAATATTGAAGAGATTCACTGGCTTGTGCAATATATGAACCTTGAGAGTGATTGAAAACTTCCGCCTTTTTGGCGGTTGCATCAAAATCGTCCTTAGCCTTGAGAATATTGACATTTTCAACAATATCAATGCCGTCACCGACAGTGAAATCGCTGAAGGCTAAAAAATACTTCGGATTATTGATGCAAATGCCATAATCCTTTTCAATGATATTAATTTTCATGATATAACCTAACATATATCTATATTAATTATTTAATTTAAATTTTATATTATATCAAAAAAAAGGACATTATATTATGACAATCATTATTGACCCACAATCAAGCGGAATAGCTGGAAACATGATAATTGGAGCGCTTGTCGATTTGGGCGCGGACAAGGATGAATTAAAGGAAATCATGGAAAAATCAGCTAACCCCTTTGGAAAAATTGAAGTAATCTTTGATAAAGTTACAAAACATGGAATCGCATCTACATACTGTCATGTGGAAATGCTTGAAAGCGAACATTCCATTAAGTATACTGATTTCATTGAAAAAATTGAAAGTCTGAATTTGGAAGATGACGTTAAAAAAACTTCCATAAAAGTATTCGAAAGAATGGCTGAAGCTGAAAGCAAGGTTCACGGCAAACCTTTAGAAGAAATTCATTTTCATGAAGTTGGAGCGAGTGATGCAGTAGCGGATGTGATAGGGTCAATTTATGCATACTACTCACTTAATCTCGACAAACAGAAAATCATTGGTCTTCCAATAGCCGTTGGAGGGGGAAGAATCAAAACTTCACATGGCATACTGTCTGTTCCGGTTCCTGCCGTTGTAGAGATACTTAAAGATGCAAAGATTGTTGGAGGGCCTGTAGACAGCGAACTTGCAACACCGACCGGAAGTGCGATATATGCTGAAATATGTGATGAAATAAAAGAATTTATACCTCAGATTAAACCTAAAAAGATAGGATATGGTGCGGGCAGGAAAGACTTCAATCATCCGAACGTTTTAAGAATCATTGAAGCACCAGACATCACAGAAAGTGATGAAATTGATGTTATTGAAACAAACCTTGACCATTTAACCGGAGAGGAAATTGGATATCTGTTTGACAGGCTTCTGGATTCCGGGGCTAGTGATGTATCCATCACCCCAATAATAATGAAGAAAAACCGTCAGGGAAGTCTTTTAAAAGTAATTTCGCCAAGAAAAAATAGGGATAAATTGGTTGAAGTTATCTTTGCAGAAACCGGAAGTTTAGGAATTAGAATTGCTCCAAATCTACACAGAGGAATCGCTGAAAGAGAATTCATTAAAAAATGGTTTGAAATTCAAGGCGAAAAATTTGAAGTGACCTTTAAAATAGGATATGTTAATGGAGAAATTATATCATCCAGACCAGAATATGAGGATTTGAAGCAAATCGCCGAAAAAACTGGTCTTCCGCTGATAAAAGTTAAGGAGATTGTAAAATGAAAAAAGCCATTTCCGTATTATCCGGAGGCCTTGACTGCACTGTGGCAACAAGCGTTTATGCAAAAGACTATGATATTCATGCCATTACATTTAATTATGGGCAGAAGAGTTTTAAAAGAGAATTAGAAGCTTCAAAAAAAATCTGTGAGAAAATGGGATTTGAACATAGCGTAATTGATCTTCCATGGTTGGCTCAAATAAGCAATTCATCCCTGAATACAAGTGAAGAGATTCCTGAAATTAAAGAAGAAGAATTGGACGATATAAAAAAAAGCAGCGAAACCGCAAGCAGCGTTTGGGTTCCTGCAAGAAATATGGTGTTTACTTCCATTGCAACTTCATTTGCCGAAAGCATTGGCGCTGAAATAATAATAGTTGGATGGGATGCCGAAGAAGCTGCAACATTTCCAGACAACTCAAAAGAATTTTTAAATACATTTAATGAACTTATTGAAATTGGTTCGCCTGAAAATATTAAAATTGAAGCACCTGCCATCGATTTAAATAAAGAGGAAATTGTCAAGTTAGGCCTAGAAGTTGGTGCTCCAATGGAAATAAGCTATTCATGTTATGCTGGCAGAGAAAAACACTGCGGCGTTTGTGAAAGTTGCATGAGACGCAAACGCGCATTTAAAAAATTAAATATAGAAGACTTGACTGAATATGAACAGTGACTAGTCATATTTCTCCAAATCTTTTTTCCAATTTGCATCATCCAATGAAATCTCATTCCTCATGCAAAATGTCACATTTTCAACGGAAGAATATAAATCTTCTACACCGCGTTTGGATTTTGCATAATTTGCAACCCTGGATTTTCTAATTCCTAAAGCACCCGCTTCAGCGTATGAATCGATATCAGCACCAATGAAAATAAATTCCCAACTGTGACTGGAAATCATATTTTTAATCTGATCTTTTGAAAACTCAACAGATGAGTTCTCCATTCCATCAGTCATAATGACAAACAAGACTTTGTTGTCAATTTTGTGATTAAGGGTAGTGATTGTTTTTCCGATTGCGTCCAAAAGTGCTGTACATCCCCTTACATAATATTCTCTTTCAGTCAATTCAGATACATCATCAATTGATTTTCTTTCATAAAGCACTTCATATGCATCATCAAAGAGAATTGTTGTTACATTGGTGTTGAATCCTTTTTCCCTTTCTCTTTCAATGAATGAATTGAATCCTCCAATTGTATCTTTTTCGGAACCGTGCATTGATCCGCTCCTATCAATCAAAAATATCAAATCTAAGTCTTGGTTTTGAGGTACTTTTTCCATGTTTATTCACTTCCTTGAAAATTTTAGGTGTTTTTGTGAAACCTTGTTAATAAGTTGTTAATAACTTACACACAATATATTAACAAAAAGTAGTATATAAACATTTCGGAAAAATATGAAAAAAATAAAAAAAGAGTTAATCTAATTTGTCTAAGACATCCAAACCTGTTTCAGATAACCTGTAAAGACGTCCTTTTCTAACTTCAGGATTAAGACATTCAACAATATCCTTCTCCTTTAATTGCCGCAATACATTGGATATATGATTAGGTAAAATACCACTATCCTCCGCAATTTCTTTAGGCATCTTAACCTCATCCTTAAGAGACTTTAAAACTTTGACCCTATAGGATGACTTGTTCACGAATTTTACTTTATCCTCCATATAATATCCCCCTCAATTTACTTTATTTCCACAGTTCATACAGAAAGCATCACCATCACCAATAGGAGCGCCACAATTACTGCATTTTAGCTCGACATCAAAATGAGCGCCGCAAGTTGTGCAGAACTTATCGCCAATATCTGCAACAGCACCGCAATTTTGGCAATATTTCTTATCATCACTAACCAAATGAGAAGATTTGAATTCTTCTTTTGGAGTTGGAACATCACTTATAACAGGCGCTGAGTAAAAGTCCTTTTGATTTTCAATTTCAACAATTAATTCATTCATAACAGCTATCCTTTTACTGTCTGATGGATGTGTTGAGAAAAAATCATGACTGTTTGGATTTCCACCAGCCATGCTCTGCCAGAAATGAGGAATTCCAGAAATATCATAACCTGCCCAATGAATTATCATCATACCCAATTTATCGGCTTCAAGTTCCTGGTCTCTACCCCAAGGATTCATTAAGAAAAACTGAGAACCTACACTTGCAACATTTGTTGCTGCTCTTGTAAGACTTCCAATACCGCCCAAACCAACAAGGTCCAAAGCAAAACTACCTATCCAAGCGGCAGATGTAATAGCATTTTGAGCATTTTGAGCGCTGATGCGTGTTCTTGAGTGATCTAGGAGAGCATGTGCCATTTCATGACCCAAAATAAAAGCTACCTTTTCTTCAGTGTTAGCAACTGAAAGAATGCCTGAAAACATTACAATCTTGCCCCCCGGCATGCAATATGCATTCACAGTATCATCAGCCACCAAATGGAAATCCCAATCATAATAATCTTGAGTATAATCGCTTCTTCCAATTTGAGCCAGATAATTTTCAACCGCCTGAATCAATCTAATAGCTACATTTCTAACTAACTGACCTTGAGGAGTGTTATCTAGAAGTTGAGCGCGATTTATCACAGAATAATATTCATTATAAGACTCCTGCAAGAACTTATCATCATTTACAATATCAAAATGTGATTTCCCGGTAAATGGGTTAATTTTACTACGATCATCTTTTGCCATAATTCATCACATCTACATAATTATATTATTAATTTGTGTATAAAAAGTTTTTTAAATAAGTCTAAAAATCCCTGTTTAATCATTGTTATCGGGCTGGTGAATATTGACAAAATCATTGTATGTTATAAATTCGTGGCCCCTGCTTTTCAACATCTTGATTAATTTATCCAATCGTTCAGCCATCTGCAAACCACTGTGATTTCGTATTATAAAGGGTATTTTAAATTCAGGATGTTCATTGAGTTCAAAAAACTCCCACGGATGGAAATAAGTCACAAAGTATCCATCATGGCCAAGTGCACGGCGAACCATCCAATGGTAAACACATTCAGGCAAATTGTGCAATGACAACCAAAACAGCGGAAAGCGCAACCAGGGTGTCACCGATGCAGGAATCTGCATCACACCATCTTCCATAAACCATGTGCGAGGAGTCCTCAGATTCATGTATCGACCTGGAATGAATGCCGGATTAAGTGATGAATTGTACCTGTAACCAACTCTCCGGATTTCCGATTCAACAACAGGAAACATGCGAGGTTGACGGTATCCGGTCACAGTAAGCCCTGTGACACGTTCCACAATTTCCTTTGAACGAGCAAAATCTGTTTCCTTCGGCTGCCAGTGGTCTACGCCATGACAAGCCACCTCATGACCTTCCCGAATGATGCGTTGCATTGTCTCCGGAGCATTTTCAGCAAAGTTACCTGTGCAAAAAAATGTGGCACATACATTATTCTCCTTTAAAACATCTAAAATACGATTTGTACCTTCTATTGATACTAGAATACCTTCTTCTAAAGAATAATCAACACCTTGCTCGCGGGGCACATCAAACTCCTCAATATCAAAACTTAGTAATATCATCTTTCCTCTTTTTGGATATGGAATATTCCAACGGAACTATTAATTTCAAAACTACTTTTATGTTATTATCAAACTCTAAAATAGAATTATATTCTTAATAATTAATAAAATTAACTTAGTAATTCCATTTACAGTGATGAAAAATGTAATTTTGATGAAAATAGGATTATATACTTTTTGAAGTATAAAAAATGGAAATCATCTATTCAAAAACCATATGAATGAATTTTACCAGTTAAAATAATGCAAATTATTTATAGTATTTCCAATATATATCTTATCATGGATTTTTTGAGTATTGTTGTTCCGTGTTTTAATGAAGAGGAATCAATAGGGATTTTTTTTAAAGAAATTGAAAAGGTATTAGCGGGCTATGATTATGAAATCATATTCATCAATGACGGATCCAGTGATAATACTCTAAAAAATATCAAAGATATAGCCAATGAAAATTCAAGTGTTAAATATATTTCCTTCTCAAGGAATTTCGGTAAAGAGTCTGCAATATATGCCGGCTTGAAAAATGCTTCCGGAGATTTGATATGTGTTATGGATGCTGATTTGCAGCACCCTCCAAATTTGCTTCCGGAAATGCTTGAAACAATATCCAATGGAGATTATGATGTTGTTGCAGCAAGAAGAATTTCAAGAAAAGGGGAACCTAAGTTTAAATCATTTTTCTCTCATCAATACTATAAAATTTTCAATAGAATTTCTGAAATGAATCTTGTGGAAGGTGCAACAGATTATCGTGTAATGACCAGACAGGTTGTAAATTCAGTGCTGGAATTGAATGAATTCAATCGTTTTTCAAAGGGTTTATTCCAGTGGGTTGGTTTTGACACCAAATGGATTGCCTATGAAAATGTTGAAAGGGTTGCCGGTGAAACCACATGGTCATTTTGGGGATTGCTTAAATACTCAATAGAAGGAATTGTTGCATTTACAACAGCCCCATTGTCAATATCAACATTACTGGGCTCCATTTTTTCAATTGTTGCATTTATTTACATGATATTTATTATAACTAAAAATTTACTTTATTCTGATCCAGTTCAAGGTTTTGCCACAATAATGTGTGCCATTCTACTTTTAGGAGGCATACAATTACTTTCAATTGGAGTTTTAGGCAAATATTTGGAAAAAACATACCTTGAAACTAAAAATAGGCCAATTTTCATTGTCAAAGAATCAAATATTGATGATATGTGATTTAAATGAGATTAGATAAGGAACTGGTTTTATATGTCTTTTTTGGAACATTGACATTCTTCGTTAATGTAATAGTATATTTCCTTTTTGAAAACATATTTGGGGTCAATTATATCATTTCAAATATTATTGCCTGGTTTTTTTCTGTCCTGTTTGCATATATCACCAATAGAATTTGGGTATTTGAAAGCAGAAGCCCCAGTATCCTTAAAGAAATGTCACTGTTCTTTGGAGGAAGAATATTTTCAGGTGCAGTTGATACTGCTTTGATGTATCTTTTCATTGATGTCTTGACAATTGGAGATTTAATATCAAAAATTGTTGTTCAGGTCATTGTAGTGATTTTGAATTATGTATTTTCAAAATTGATTGTTTTTAAATGAAAAAAAGAAGTAATTAGAGAAATAATCTCTAAATTAAATTTATATATTGTTTGAATGGGTGCTTCCTAATACTTAAAACAAGTACTTTTCTTTTTACTGTAACAGTTATTGCAACTTTGACAAATTGCAACACCTTCACCGTCACGTTTCCAATCCGCTAGAAAATCAGCTTGAGCAACAAATGGTTTGGACATTGAAACGAATTCCACTTTTGAATTATTTAATACATCGTTGATTTTAGCCATTTCCCTTAAAGATCCACCCAAAATAACTGGAATGTCAACTGCATCTATCAAATCATCAACATAAACTAAAAATGGATGTTTTTCGCCCTTATCATAAATCTGTGAAATAGTACGTGCGGTTAGTTGAATGCTGTCTGCACCGGCTTTTTCAAGTTCACAGGCAATAGCAATGCTTTCATCTGCAGTTATTCCACCTTTTCTTACATCCCACGGATTGATTCTGCAACTTACATGCATATCCATTGTCTTTTTAATGACTTTTATGATTTCAGAAGAAATCCTAACACGATTTTCAGTGTTTCCACCATATTGGTCTTCTCTCTGATTGAAATAAGGATTCATGAACCTCGCCAAATAAAAATTATTTCCCATATTGATTTGAATACCGTCGAATCCTGCAAATGAAAATTTTTTAGCAGCCATTATGACTTCTGCCTGTAGCTTCCTTATGCCCTCAGGAGTAATATCATTGGCCTCCACTTTCTGATTTTCACCATCGTCATAATAGAAAAATGCCAACTGCCCTAAAATAGGAACATCAAATTCATGAGCAATATCTGTAACCATTTTATATTCTTTAATAAACCCCGGATAGTTTAAACTAGTGGAATAAGGGAAAAATCTGTCTTTGTAATCAAGAGCAAATATTTCAGAAACAATAGCTCCAACACCACTAGATGCCATTTTTTCATATCTATCATAAATAGCAGGTGTTAAAAAGCCCCCTTCTTCAGTTTCGGTTTCCCATGTACCTGTTCTGACAATCCTGCTTTTAAGCTTTAAATCACCTAAACTACATTCATCAAAAATATCCTTCATAAAAACTACTCCAAAATAATAAAAATAAAAATATAAAAAAAAGTAAAATAAAGGTAATCTATTTGATTACCATTAAAGTGTCACCAGCGCTTACTGCATCACCAGGTTCTACAAAGATTTCTTCCACAACACCATCCACTTCAGATTGAATGTCATTTTCCATCTTCATAGCTTCAATGACACAGATAGTTGAGCCAGCTGTAACCTTATCTCCAACATTAACATTGAGTTTGATTACCATACCCTGCATGGAAGAAGTAACTCCTCCTTCAACCGGTTTGAAAGTTCCATTAGCAGTTTCTTCAATTTCCATAAATCCTGTAGGCATGATTTTAACTTCAAATACATCCCCATCGACTTCAACATTGTATTGAGTTGGAATTCCAATACCGTCATCCTCACCAAATGCACGAGCCGGTTTAAGTTCTTCTTCTTCGGCTTCACCTTTAAGGAATTTTGGTGCTATTGGAGGATACAATGCATAAGTCAAGGCATCTTCATCGGATTTTACAAATCCCTTTTCTTCACCTTCAGCCTTGAATTTATCAAATTCAGGTTCCAATAAATCTGCAGGCCTGCATGTAATGACTTCTTCATCCCCAATGATTTTACCTGCAATCTTTTCATCTACAGGAGCAGGAGGTTTACCATACATTCCTTTCATATACTCTTTTACTTCATTGGAAACAGTTTTGTATCTTTCTCCACCTAAAACATTCATTACAGACTGAATACCTACGATTTGACTGGTTGGAGTTACAAGAGGTGGGTAACCCATATCTTTTCTAACACGAGGCATTTCTTCAAGCACGTCATTGTATCTGTCGAGTGCATTTTGTTCTTTAAGTTGAGAAATCAAGTTTGAAAGCATTCCACCAGGAATTTGGTATAATAAAACGTCAGCATCAATACTTTCAGAAATAGGATCAAGAATTCCAGAGTATTTTTCCTTAATATCCTCAAAGTATTTTTTAATGTGAGCCAATAATTTCAAGTCAAGCCCTGTGTCAAATTCTGTGCCTTGCAGAGCTGCAACCATACTTTCTGTTGGAGGTTGGGAAGTTCCCCATGCAAGAGGTGAAATTGCAGTATCCAAAATATCCACACCCGCCTGACATGCAGCATAATAACTAATAGGAGTCATACCACTAGTACAATGACAATGCAAATCCACAAGCAAATCAGTTTCTTCTTTTAGTGCGGAAACTAAGTCATAAGCAGCAGTAGGAGTGATTAAACCTGCCATATCCTTAATAGCTACAGAATCACAGTCAAGAGCTTCCAAATTCTTTGCCAAATCGACGAAATCATCTAATGTGTGAACTGGACTGATTGTATAACTTATAGTTCCTTGAACATGGGCTCCTTGATCTTTAGCAACCTTAATTGCTTTTTCCATGTTCCTAATATCATTCAATGCATCGAAAACTCTAAAAATGTCCACACCGTTTTCGTATGATTTTTCAACGAATTTTTCCACAATATCATCAGGATAATGTTTATAACCCACTAAGTTTTGCCCTCTTAAAAGCATTTGAATTGGAGTTTTGTTAAATTCAGATTTTAATTGTCTTAATCTTTCCCATGGGTCTTCATTTAAATATCTAATACAAGTATCAAAAGTAGCTCCACCCCAGGCTTCTACTGAAAAATAGCCTACTTTATCCATTTCTTCAGCAATAGGAATCATGTCTCTGGTTCTCATCCTAGTTGCAAGTAAAGATTGGTGAGCATCCCTAAGTGCTGTTTCAGTAAATCTCACTTTAGCCATTATTTTACACCTCTTTCAAAATTATTATTAAAATTCCTAAAATATCCAACTATAATATATGTCTTTATTATTATATAAAGTATACTAAAAATGAATAGTATATATTTTTCAGATAGGGATAAAATAAAAAAAACAGAATTTAGAACGAATATATTAGATATTCATTCAAGATTAGACTTAAAAAACTAAAATAAAAAAATAAATTGAAAAATTATCTTTCTATTTCACCAGAAATGAATTTTTCAACATTTTCATATGCTTCATCATCATCGAATTGGACTGGAGGATGTTTCATGGTATATGAAGAAATGGATGTTAATTGTCCACCAACACCTCTTTCCAAACCGATTTTACAACATCTGACCGCATCGATTACACAACCTGCAGAATTCGGAGAATCCTCTACACTCAATCTAAGTTCAATGTTCATTGGAACGTCACCGAATGTGCGTCCTTCCATTCTGAGGAAACATAACTTATTGTCATTTTGCCATGGAACATAATCACTAGGTCCAATGTGTATATCACGATCATCCATTCTTTCATTTAAAACTGATTGAACAGCTTCTGTTTTGGATTCTTTTTTGGAGTCTAGCCTTTCCCTATTGAGCATATTTAAAAAGTCAGTATTACCACCTGTGTTGATTTGATAGGTTCTATCTAATTTCACACCCCTATCCATAAATAAACTAGCTAATGTCCTATGAGTAATAGTAGCACCAATTTGAGCCTTAATATCATCACCAACTATAGGAATTCCTTTTTCTCTAAATTTAGCATCCCATTCATCATCACTGACAATGAATACAGGCATGCAGTTTACATAAGCGATTTCAGCATCAAGTGCACATTGTGCATAATATCTTGCTGCTTCTTCAGAACCTACAGGCAAGTAGTTAACTAAAATTTCGGCACCGCTTTCTTTTAAAACACTGACAACATCCACCGGTTCCTCATCACTTACAACGAATGTGTATTCATCATCATAATTAGACATATGTTCGGCAACACCATCTAAAACATGACCCATGCTTACTTTAACGTCATATTTTGGAATATCCTTTTGGAAAATAGTTGTACAGTTAGGTTTTGCAAAAATTGCTTCATCTATTGTTTTTCCAACTTTTCTTGCATCTACATCAAAAGCCGCAACAACTTCAATGTCACTAGGTTCATATCCTCCGATATCCCAGTGCATAAGTCCTATTGCATCTTCTGGCTTTTTACCATCATAATAATGAATTCCTTGAATAAGGGAACTGGCACAGTTTCCAATTCCAACAATTGCTATTTTAATTTTGCTCATTATAACACCAGCTAATATTAAAGTAATACTTTAAATAAATATAATACTAATATATGTTTATTATTAAATATACTTTATAAAATTATTGTTTCATAGGAGAAAAATTGATAAAGTATATTGATTTCATTAACTGAAATTGCATCATATCCGCTTGAAGAAAGTAAAAAAAGCTATTTATGAAGATTATTTAAAATATATTAATGACAAATTAAAATATAACTTGAATGAATTTGCAGACAAGAATGATGCAAAGAACTTTTCAAAATACTTGAGGAATTCCAATGAACCCCTATATCGAAATATTAAGGCCAGGAAATGCTGTGATGGGCGCAATAGCAATCATATTAATTGCAATTATTGATAAAACAATTAGCATACCAATAATCCTTGCGATGCTTGCAGTATTTTTTGAAACAGCGGCAGGAAATGT
>NZ_JBGVOG010000092.1:0-5446 GCF_045126245.1 Methanobrevibacter sp.
AAAGGAAAACAAAACAAGATCATCTAAAAAATTAGCAGCTTTGATTTGTCATTCAACAGCCAACTTTACTGAAATCAAATCCGTTGTAACAAGCGTTTTGGGCAATTTGGGATATACTATGGAAATTTCCGACAGCCAAAACAAAACATTCATTGAAGGTAGGGTTGCGGATGTGACAGGTGAGGCTCAAAAGGGTACAATCAAAGGATTCTTTGGTGAGGTATCTCCTGAAGTCATAACCAATTTTACCTTAGAATATCCTGTTATCGCATTTGAAATTGAATTTATCAACAAATAGATTCATTTTCAATACCACAATTTTCTCATCTGTATCTCAATTTGAGTGTAATTGCTCGCTGCCGGAGATGAGTCATAATTATTGAAAACAAATATTAGGATCAGTAACAGGATTATGATTCCTATTAAAATTATTGTCCATCTTTTCAATTATTCACCAACCATCATCAAAGTTATTGTTCTTTGGCGTCTTGGTCCATCTAATTCGATGAAAAAAACAGATTGCCAAGTGCCCAAATCAAGTCTTGAATTTTTTATAGGCAGACATTCACTTGAAGATAACAGAAATGATTTCAAATGGGATTTTGCATTATCATCAATTCTGTCGTGCTGATAGCTGAATTTGTCTGAAACCAAATTGTTCAGCATAAATTCAAGATCGCTTAATAAACCTGACTCATTTTCATTGACAACGATTGCTGAAGTGGAATGCCTTGAAAAAATGGATATTATCCCTTCATCAATGTCAATTAACTCATTAACTTTAGATGTTATGTCAATAATTTCAAAATTTTTATTTGTATCGATTTTAAAAGAATAAGATTTGACTGTCATCAATGATAGTTTTGTTAAAAGTTCTATAAATAAAAAAAGAAAAAAGGAAAATTTTAATCGAATTCATCTTTACTGTTTCGCCTGTATCCAAAAATAAGGCATCCCATCAAAACCAAAATAGACAGAACAACAAGTCCTGATGTATTTAAAAGCTCTTTTGAAGTTGTAACCGGAGGTACAATCTCATATGCCTTACCTTCCTGTGATTCATCACCACTTCCAACTTCCCCTGCATTCAAATCACCGTTGGATAATGCATCCTCTCCATTATCGGATGTATCCTGAGATGGAATGTCTGAACTGTTTGTCCCATAATTACCGGATATTTCTGAATTAGCCTTATGGGAACCTGATGAATTGCCGTCATTGGTGGAATTTCCTTGTTTGTTCGAACTTCCTTGGGCTTTTGAAGTTCCATTATTGAATGAATCTTCAGACCCAACATCTCCATTATTTGATGATGAGCTTGAATCTTTCTCTTCACCTTTTTCACCCTTTGCAGGAGTGTATTTGTAATTGACAAATTCACCGGCAATTTCAACTTCAACATCATATTCTACATTTGGATCCAACTCCACATCCACGACAGCCTTACCATTGACAAATTTGGCAGTGTACTGATTTCCATTAACTTTAACCTGTGTCTCGAAAGCCGCAAATTCATTAACCGGTTTACCTGATGAGTCTTTCATTTGGAAACCAAGAGAGTTACTGATTGATAATGTGTCCAAGTTCATTAAAGCCGCAATGAGTCTTGGACATACCCATGTATTTGTCGGGTCATTTGAATCATACCAGTTATCCCCTAATGTATAATCAGGATTTTCCCAATAATTTTTAGCCTGGAAAAACTCATTACCTGCCAAATAATTATATTGGAAGATAAGCCTTGACTCGCCATCGCTTTTAAACCCTGCTCCAAATAACAGTCCGTTACCTGTTTCAAAACCCCCCATTGAAGAACGGGGATCCTTTCTGTTAAGAGTTAATGAATTTGATGTAACCAAATCATAAACGGATGTTGAATTGATGAAAATACCATTGGAATTCTCATAAGCATTATTTCCTTTAATCAAATTATATGAAGAGGAATTATATGTTGAAATCCCATTTAAATCGTTGTGATGAATATCATTATTCGTAATATTGCAATAATCGATATTGGAAGTTTCGATTCCAGACTTTTTATTATATGAAATAGTGTTATTATCAATTAAGCTATTTTTGACATCCAAAAGCTGCAATCCATTTTTACGGGCTTTTGAAATTACATTTTCAGCAATTAATATATTGTCTGAATTTTTAACCAAAATGCCATTAATTCCATCGGCAATTGTGTTATTGATAACTTGAACATGATTTGTGCCATTCAAGACAATAGCATTTTCGCAACCGGTAGCAATTATAGAAATTCCGGACAATATGCTGCCATCACTATTTTTTGTAAAGTAAAATCCGAAAGTTTTTTCTATTCCTAAACTTTTGGCCTTATCAGATATGCTATTTGATACATAGACAACACTATCATTTTTGGAAATAATATTTAGTTTCTTGTCTACAACCAGAGAGATATTGTCGTATTCCTTATCTGTAAACTCAAAGGTATCGCCATCATTGGCATTATCCAATTTGGATTGAATGTCCTCACTGGATAAATCTGAGGTAATTATATGATAAATGTCGTTACAATCTGAAAGTATATTAATATTGTCTTGTACCGTATCGGCAGCACCGACTGATGAAATCAAGAATAAGAACAATATGGATATGAAAAAAAGATTAAAAACTTTATTATTCATATAAAAAAACTTCCCCTACATTATTTTTCATAATCAAATGATTAAAATCTGATAAATTCCCTTGAATGAAAAATTTATCTATGAATAAAATATTGATTATCGATTATATATTGATATCTTATACATATAAATCTAACCCATATAACAGCATTATATCGCAAAATAACATCGATATAAAGAAATTTATAAGGAATAAAATATATTAACAATGTTATATTAAAAATTTAAGACATTTCCATTTAAATAATATTAAAAACAATAATTAATTAATTGCTTATCGATTAATTTTATTCAATAAATTTAAATAAGTAATTAATTATAAACGGGAGAAAAGTGAAAAAAATGAATAAAAAGAGTTTAATATTAGCTATTCTGTTAGTATTAATGGTATTCTTAAGTGCAAGTGCAGTATGCGCTGAAGATACAAATTCAGTCGATAATATCATAACTGACACTCAAGGTACTGAAATTACTGTTCAAACTACAGATACTAATGATCAAATTCAGGAAAAAATTAATAGTCTAAAAGACGGAGACACATTATCCTTTGAAAAAGGGGATTATAAGGACATATGCCTATACGTTAATGGAACCAGCATTACAATTAACGGTAACGGCGCAACATTATACGGTCTTAACAATCTAACCTCAAAGGATTTAGGTGAATACAAAGATGACGTATACATTCCTGGCCGCATCCCAGAGATAATTTCAAATAAAACTACACAGGGAGGATACGGAATTGCTAATCCTGCAACATTATACATACTCAAGACAAATAATCTTGTTATAAAAGATTTAAATATCGTAGCAGGGGCAAACAGTGGAACCGATAAGGGAGCAGATACCTTAAGATACAGCAATTGTTTGGTTTATAACTACCAATCCAAAAACACTCAAATCATCAATTCAACATTTGACGGTTCAACATGGGGTATTTACTACTTCCAATCTACTGCAGGACTTATAGAACGTAACACAGTTAAAAATCAAGGAGTTACTGGAATATTCAACTTCCAAACACCAAATACTACAATCAGAAGCAATACTGTAATAAATGCTAAAAACCACGGTATTGATGTAAGACACATGGTTGGACCAAATGTCAAAGTTCTTGATAACAAAATTGTCGGATCAAAAGAAGGCATATATCTGTTACACTCAGGAAAACACACCGTAACCGGAAATACAATAATCAACTGTTCATTAAGTTCAATTACCTGCTGTGGAGCAAACAATATACTAATCGAAAACAATACACTACAAAATTCAAGAATCGGTGTTTTATTATCCGGAAGTGCACCTGTAGGGGGCAGTTATGTAGGATACACCAACATCACTATCGGAACCAATACCTGGAAATTGGATACACTACCTTTCCCACCATCATTCACATTCTATGTAGCGGAAGCAAAAAGCGATTATTCTACTGTCGAATCAATGATGGGTACCCACAGTGACAGCCTTTATGGCGATACCTACAGCGAATATACCGGAATCACTGAACCAAGTCCTATTGTAATTGATTATGATACAATCCTAAAACCAACAAGCACTACAAAAACAATTACATCCGGAATGACCAGTGCACAAATCCAAGAAACAATTAATTCAATGAACGATGGAGATACATTAATCTTTGAAAAAAATGCAGTATTTGAAGACGTATGCATCTACATTGACAAAAACATTAAAGTCATTGGAAACAACGCAACACTGAAAGGCGTAAACAGCGTAAGTTACGATTATATACCTGAAATAGTTGTGAAAAAAACCAGTGAAGGAGGATATGCAATTCCAAATATCGCAGTATTATATGTATTAAATACAACTAACGCAGTTATTAGTAACTTAAATATTGTAGCTAATTACCCTAAATATACCATGCCATGCCAACCAGGTACTGAAAATTATAATGCATATTATACAACTGGTATTTATGCAGGATTAAGTAAAAACTTAGTTATTACAGGATGTACTGTTAATGGCGCTTCCTGGGGTATTTTCTTAGGTGGTAGGCCAGATGGCGATTACAAATATGGATGTCAAAATGCAATAATTACTAAAAACACTATTAAAAACCAATACACAACAGGTATCATGAATTTCGCATCTCCAAATTCAATAATTGCAGACAATAAAGTAACTAATGCAATTAACCACGGAATTGATGTAAGATTCCCAGCAGGATTTGGAGCAAAAGTTTTCAACAACACTATTTCCGGTTCTAAAGAAGGTATTTATCTTTTACATTCATATGGACACTACGTTTACAACAATACAATTTCAAACTGTAAAATTAGTTCAATTACATGTTACGGATCACACGATGAATACATCTTCAACAACACTTTAACTAAAAGCAGAGTTGCAATTTTACTTGGTGGATCAGCTGACAACTCCTATTACAATGTAACCATTGGTCCAAATACCTTTGATGGAGATAAACTACCATTCCCACCAACATTCGCATTTACTCTCGCTAAATCTGAAAATCAATATCAGACCGCAACTGATGTAATGACAACATATTCCGATAAGAATCTTGTTAATATCATTGCAGAAGATGTTGAAGCCAAACCACATACCGGTCAGCTTGACTTTACATTAACTGACCAAAACGGCAAAAATTTAGCCAATACAGATGTTATTGTGTCACTCAATAATGTTAACAGCACAGTTAAAACTAATGAAAATGGTAGCGCCAGCATTCCTTTAGACTTAGATGAAGGAAATTACGTTGCAACCATTATCTATAAAGGCAGCGACAATTACAAAAAAGCTACTGCAAACGT
>NZ_JBGVOG010000093.1:0-6236 GCF_045126245.1 Methanobrevibacter sp.
TAACTACATTCATCGCAACTAATCCTAATTCATTAGTTTCACAGGCTTTATATGGTCTTGACTATATTTGTGTAGATATCATACTTTTTATTACCGCCAAAGAGCTGTTAAAATCAAATCCTGAAAATAAGGACTACTTAAAAGAGGCATTGAATATTAAGGATTCATTAATTATTCCATTTGCAATTTTCCTATTGGGCTTTGTTATAGCCTTTTTAGGATATCCTATTGCAATCAGCTTTTGCTGCTTATTCACAATACTATTAGCAATAAAGTATTCCCTTAGTCACTAAAATATAGTGATTCTATTGGAAACATAGACTATGAAACATTAATGAAATGTTTCTCAATAATTTTTCAAAGAATTTACTCCAAATATAAAGTCAATATGATGAAAAAACTATACAAAATATAAACACCTATCAAAAAAGGCCAAATCAATTCCTTAAAAAAATAATCCTTTTTTAGAAATATCAATACAATACACTTAATAAAATCATAAAATAAACCATATCAAGTTAATGAAGAAAAAACTTAATTTTAATTATTAATAAATCAAAGAACGCTCAAATTATGTACAATGGATTTTGCCCGTATACTCTACAAAATATTTAGTACTTTTAGCTCTTAATATTTAACATATTCACATATAAAAAGATACAATAATATTTCAAATTTTAAAAAAATATTAATAATACATTTAAAAAAAATAAAAAAAGAGATAATAATTATCGTGTCGGGATAATTATATCTCTTTCACCAGAAGGCATGAATTCTCTCAATGCTCCTTTAGCAATTTCTTTTCTAGGATGTCTAAAGTCAAAAGTATTATGACTGTCTGCAAATGCTATTTTAATTAATGGATTTGTACAGAATGCATCCCCTCTTGCTGCATGAGGTGCTTGAGCGATTCCTGCATATTCTGGTTGGTGACCTACATTCATCGCGTAGTTCGGATAATTCGGTCCGCGTAATTCGTGAATTAAACCTTCATCACTTCTGATTGATAGTGAATTAGATGCACCGGCCTGATCCTGTAAATCATAACCATAGAAACCAAGTCTTGAATGAGCTTCCTTATGCAAAATCATACTTAAATACCAACCATTTACACCTGCATTTGAGTTTCCTGTAGCGAATGCTGCAGAACAACCAGCTGCTGCAGATACGACTGATGCTCTTTGAGAACCGCCAAAGTGAGTTTCCAAAAGAGTAGGTATTTCATATTGTTCCAATCCATAAAGTGTAACTTCGGTTGCAATATCCCTTACAGTATCCATGCTTAACTCGGCATTACATAATCCATAGTTATTTTCTACATAATCTAAACCATAATATGCAAAATCATCCAAAATATCATCAGTATATGTTGCACTAGCATATTGAGTAAATCCTACACCTCCAGACATGTATGAACCCAACCACACTTGGTCATATAATACGGCTGCAGCCGCAATTACTTCCAAAGTTATTTCAACTGGATCTTCAGATATCCTGGAAGTCTGTACAATATCTGCTAGTGTACCAAATGCTACTCCCCCAGGTTCATTAGGTCCTCTTGCACGTCTTGCAGGCAGGAATGATGCCATACCAATAACGTCTGCATGTTTTGCTGCATATGAAAAATCTGCAATAGCCGCTTCACCCGCACATAATTTATACGCATTGATGAAACTCATACCGATTTGCATAGCAGACCATCTGGATACAGTACCCCCATCACATGCCCTTACAACAAGTGTAGGCACTTTACTAACCTGATATGTTTTGTTTCCAACATAACTTTTAAGCATTTCGGCTTGTTCTTCTGGAAATTCCTTATTAATATCAATAAGCACTCTTTTATCAAGTTCATCTGCTAAATCATCATTTCCTGTGAAAATTTTAGCGTAACAGTCTTCTGCAAGTCCAGGGTGCACTTCCACCATGTGTTCCTGAACTACAGCCCCTCCAGGAAGTGCATGGTTAATGTTTTCCATGTATTCATTGATTGTTTCTGGAGTAACTTCTACACCCAATCTTTCCTGCAATACTGAGTGAGCTGTATCCATTCCTACAATAATGGTTCTTTTAATATCATCAACCAATTGTTGGATAGCAGCATTGTTACAGAAGTGTAAATCATCTCCTTCAACATAATCATCAGTTCCAGATATTTTATATGCCATTAACTGCCTTTGTCCTAAAGGTACTCCAATATCAGGATTATAAAATGGCATGTTTCTTTCTTTAGCTAATTTTTCAGCAGCATCGTTGAATTCCCTTTTTCTTTCAGATTGTTTCCAACCGCCAAAGCAATAAAAACTGGTGTGGTCACTTTCCTGATCTTCACCTTTAAATTTTTCATTTAATGCGCTTAAAAACTTTTTATTCTCTAAACCCATCTTATTCACCTAATTTCTTTTTCAAGTCTTTAGAAAATACATTCATCCCATATCCCCCTTCAGTACGGGCAGTATGAATATTTTCTACAACTTCAATGGCTTCCTTATCCTGTCTCATACCAATATTGTCTTCCCGGTAGATTGTGGTAATTTCCTTTAGTAACTCTTCATCCAAAGGAGCTCCAACATCAATCATTTCATCCAACGGACGTCCAACCTGATCTTTAACATAGTAAACATGCCCATCATCTTCATTGAAAATGTATCTTTGAAGACCATCAAACATCAACCCGTTTTCATCAAGTCTTAAGGAGTGTCCATGGACTGTAGCTCCCCTCATTCCACATCTTGCAGGGTCAAATATGTCAGTTTCGACTAATTCTTTTGCGATTTTTTCTAAATCCTGCTCTCTTATTTCAATAACTTGTCTTCCAGATAATGTACCTGTGTCTACTCCCCTATATCTCCATAAGTAAGTTCTTGCCCTATCATATGGCTGTGCAGGAGCATTATACATTGAATCTGCAAATTGAATATATCTGACTCTAACCCCTTCCTTTGCACCAGGAGTAGGTTCTACAATATGTTTTATTATATCTCCATCATCTTCCATTTCAGCTAATGGCGGATGGACGGTTTTATAACTTTCACCAGGGTTTCTATGACCTAATATTTTTACTAAACCCTCATCAGAGATTTCTCTCATTTTTTTGAATTCATGCTCTGGATTCATATGCTTTCTTCTGTTTTCAGCAATTTTTGTTTCTCCAGGGCAGTATTGTGCTTTATATTCCATAATTCACCAACATAATATTATTTAATAACTTTAACAGTTTCTGAAGTTTTTGCACGTGAATCAACTAAACCAATGTAACGATCATCAATAACATTTTCGAAATTGTTTCCATATTTTAAGTAATCAGAAATTGTTGATTTTGTTCTTGTGAAAATACCTACAAGTAACGAATAATCACATGGCATATGACTGTCCAGAACATTTTCCAAACCATCCATAAATTCATTGAATTTGGACATGTCAACAGTGATTACGATTTCACCAACCATTACCCTTAATTCAATAGGATTTCCTTTTACATTAATTTCCTTGCGATCAGTGTGATTTACAACATGACCTTTTCCCGGACCATAAAATACCTTTAATGGTATTGAGGGACCATGAATTAGAACTCTTTGCTGTCCTTCTAAATCATATAAGTCATTTAAAATCTTTTCTGTAGTGTTAGGTTTTAAATACCTGTTTGGAATGATTTTAATGTCAATAACATTAATTTTATCTGATTCATCCATAAAAACACCTTTAAAGTTTGTCTTTGAGTTCACCTGCAACCTTTGCTACATTAGGAATTGGATTTCTAAGATTGTCAATTGTACCATATACAGTTCCAATCAATGAAGATGTTCTCTCTACTGAAAACATTTGAGTACCAGCATCCAAACACATTGCAGCAGATGCACAAGGAATTGCAGTTCCTTTAGCGTGTCTTGTCACAACGTGGTTTCCGTGGAATGTACCTGGACCCCCACCACCGTAAATGGAATGTGAGAAGAAACTAAATCCTACACCAACACCTTCAGTTCTACCGTAGTCCACACCAGGAAGACCTGTTTCATATTCCAGCATATCATTATAGTATAATACGGTTGATGCTACTCCCTGGGCAGCTCTTGCTGCTCCCACATTAACGATTACCGCTGCAAGTAAACCTGCCGCAGCATATGCATTCCATAATGCCCAATCAACTGGTTCATACATATTGTATCCTGAAGGCATTTTTTTAGCAACACGAATCACATTGTCTTCAATTGCTCTTCCAACCAAAGATTGGATTACTGTTCCTACTGTACCTTTACCATTTTCCTTAACAATATCAAATACCAGATTATCTGCATTCAAACCTTGATACGCTAGAGTTAATAAATGCATCCTTTCAAATGCACCTGTTGCATCTCCAGTTTCTATCATTGCTGTTTGTTCCATAATGGAAGATAATGCTGCTGCATTTAAAGTTTGCTTATTTGTAATTGCTACAACATGGTTTGCCATAACGTTCCTTAGACCATAACCCAATCCTTCTAGAAGAACTGGCGGCCCTAATAATGCACTGATATTTGCACCTGAAAGGTCAACAGTTCTAGGATATGCACCCATTACTGCTGTTTTAATTGTTGATGCATCAAACATGTTTATTTCAAAACTGTCGATTATGGCTTGAATCACAGCCGCTCCAGTTTGCATTGTTGATACACTATAATCCGCAGCTACATTCAATCTTTCAAATGGAAGTTGCACCAACAGTTGCTGACCGTCATTGATGAGGTTTACAACAGTATCATCGTCTTCCTCGACTCTCAATATTCTTCTGATTTTTTCAGCTATTAATTCTGCATTTTCTACAATTGGGATATCCAATTCCCTGCCAGGAATATAAGTTGCTTTTCCACCCATTGCAGCTGTTTTTAAACCTTTTTCAATACCTGCAAGATTAACTGCAGTAGACCGTTTAATATCATATATCATTTCTTGTATTGCAGAATTTTTTAGGGGACTTATTGAATCCAGAGGTACAGATTCTTCTATAATTTTTCCATCTGGACCATATAAATCAATAATATCGTCATAAATTTTCATTATTTACCTCCTTTTATAAAAAAAGAAAGAATAAACCTTATTCAGGCTTAGATATTAGATCTGTTTTGCAACCAGGGTTTCCTTCTTTCATGTGAGGAGTTCTTAAAACTGTGTCGTTTACTTTTTCAATTTCTCTTGCTTCTTGTGCTAATTTAGCAGCGCATGCAGCGATTTCGTGTGCAGCAGCTACTAATGGGATGAAGTTTTCGAAACCTTTGGTCATGAAACAACCTTTCATGTCCAAGTTTGCAACGGATCCTGCCATTTCATATGCGGCGATTGCTTTTGCTTTTGCATATGGGTTTGCAAATCCACCGGCTTCTGCAGCTTTTTCAGCAGTTACAATGAGTTTTGGCAATTCAATTTCTTCTCCTGCATCTGCTTGTGCAATTACATCATCAATGGTTTTTTGGACTAATCTTAATGCTCCAGTTTCAGCCAATACTTTTAAGATGTCGGAGTTGAAGATAGCCATTTCAGTTGGGTCTAACCATTCTCTTTTTGCACCAATCATTGGGTCAGACATTACAATAATGTAACCTAAACCTTGTTCATCCATTTCATCTTTTTTACCTTTACCCGGTGCGTCACCAACAATAATTGCAGGAATGTCTTTTTCAGACAACATTTCTCTTGCTTTAGCTGGTCCAGGAGCTCCTGGATTTGGGCTAATGAAAATTGCGAAATCAGGTTCAAAAGAGTCTATTTTAGGTACGACGTCTTCTACTTGTTCAGGGTTCATTTTTGCACCAGATCCAAATGTTCTTACATCGATGTTTGGTCTGTCTGCTCTTTCGTCTAACAATAGGTCAATTACTGGTGAAGTACCAATATTGCCACTTTTTATAATTGCAATTTTTACAACCATAGTTATCACCTTTTACTTTTTGTTTATTTTTTCAAAAATTAAAAAAATAAAATTGATTAAATGAATTAAATAAAATGAGTTATAAAATTAGTTTATTAATTTTAATAACTATTATGGTAAGTGTAAATCTCCTAAATTTGTGTAATCCATTTTTGTTTCAAATTCTGAGGAATAATAACTATCGTATTCAACAATAATAGTTATAAGATAATGATAATTTCAAAAAGATAATCTAACTAGCATCATAAAAACCAATGTTTTAATGCACTCTAGGAAAAAAAATGTAAATAGTTGGAAATTAACTATTTACATCTAGGCTGACAAAGTTTGATTA
>NZ_JBGVOG010000094.1:0-5679 GCF_045126245.1 Methanobrevibacter sp.
GTTTTATTAATTGAGTAAATAATTTTAATCATGAATTTAATTTAAAAGTGTTGTTGGTGAAAATATGGCAGAGTTAATAGATCCATGGGCATCATTTAGCTTAGATTATGATAAATTGGTCAATCAGTTTGGTATTGGCAAAATTTCTGAAATACTAAATGATATTAAAAATCCTCAAAGGTTAATGAAACGTGGTGTAATCTTTGGACATAGGGAATTTAATGAAATAAATAAATTAATCAATCAAAATAAGGAATTTGCTGTTGTAACTGGTATGATGCCAAGTGGACAAATGCATATTGGTCATAAAATGGTTGTTGACCAATTAAAATGGTATCAGGAAAAAGGTGCAATGTTATCACTTCCAATAGCAGATTTGGAATCATATGCCGCCAGAGGCATGAGTTTTGAAAAAGGTCGTGAAATTGCCGTTAATGAATATTTGACTAACTGGATTGCATTGGGGCTTGATTTGGAAAAAGATAATGTGAATGTGTATCTTCAATCTCAAAATAAGCTATTGCAGGATTTGGCTTTTAAGGCTTCAAGCAAAACTAATTTCAGCCAACTTAAGGCAATTTATGGGTTCACTCCATCAACCAATATTGCTCACGTTCAGGCACCATTGGTCCAGGTTGCGGATATTTTGCTTCCGCAAATTGAAGAGTTTGGAGGTCCGAAGAAAGTAGTTGTGCCTGTTGGTATAGACCAGGATCCACATATCAGATTAACTAGGGACATTGCCCATAAATTAAATGAGGATTTGGGATTTTTATCTCCGGCTTCCACTTATCATAGATTTTTAACCGGTTTGACAGGGGATAAGATGAGCAGTTCCAAACCGAATACTGCAATTTATCTTAATGATGAAACTAAAGATGCAGTCAAAAAGGTCAAATCAGCTAAAACCGGTGGAAGGGAAAGCCTGAAGGAACAGCAGGAACTTGGTGGAGAAGTTGACAAATGCGTTATCTATGAGATGTTATTGTATCATTTCATTGATGATGATGACGAGCTTGAAAAAATACGACAGGACTGTTTGAACGGCACATTGCGCTGTGGGGACTGTAAAGTAAAAACAGCGGAGTTAATGGAAGAATTCATGGAAGATTTAAAAGAAAAGCAAGTTGAAGCTCGCGAAATTGCAAAAACTTTGATATAATGATTGATTTAATTAAAAAAGAAGTAAAATTAGCATTTACAGAAAATAAATTTCCTATTATTGCTTCTGTTCTTATTCTTTTTATTCCTTTAATATTGGGATATGTATTTGAGCCTTACTTATTCAGTTATTTTAATCCTGTTGTTGAAGATTTGACCAATAAGGTTCAAAGCGGTGTTTTACAGTTAACATTCAATGATATATTTTTCAATAACATAAGAATTGTGCTTGAAATGTTTATTGGAGGACTGTTTTTCTGCTTTTCCGCTTTGATTTTAGCATTTAACGGATTCTTTGTAGGGTATTATGTGGCCACAACACCAAACTTGACCCAATCGTTGGTATTGATTATTCCTCATGGAATTTTTGAGTTCTCATCATGTATTTTGGGCTGCGCATCAGGTTTTGTCCTGTTCAGCTTTGCATATGGGGCGCTTAAAACATTTTTAAGTCAAAATGGCATGGGATTTGTTGATAGGATGGTATTTTCATACGATGAGAACTTCAATAGATTATTGCATGCATTTATATTGTTGGCCATTTCTTCTGTTCTGATGTTTATAGCAGCAATAATTGAAGTTTATTTAACAGTGCCAATCGGAAGGTTTTTGCTTTCTATTTAAGTTAAATTTTATATAATACAAGATTAAAAAATATAAATGTGATTTTTTATGATAAGATGTGTTTCATGTGGCGAAGAATATGATGATGACGAAGTAATCTACACCTGTGAAAAATGTGGATCTGTACTTGAACTCGTTAATGAAATTAATGTTTCTAAAGATATTTTTGATGGAAGAAAAGACAATTTGTGGAAGTTTAAGGAATGCATTCCCGTAGATGAATCCAAAATTGTTTCCCTTGATGAGGGCGGAACCCCATTTTGCAAATGTGATAAGTTAGGAGAAGAGCTTGGTGTAAACTTATATGTTAAAGTGGAAGGCTCCAATCCAACCGGAAGTTTCAAGGATAGGGGAATGACTGTAGGTATGACCAAAGCTATGGAACTGGGCGTAAGTACAGTCGGCTGTGCTTCAACAGGCAATACATCCGCATCACTTTCAGCATATGCGGCCAGAGCAGGTTTGCGCTGTATTGTATTTTTACCTTCAGGAAAAGTTGCTTTAGGTAAATTGGCCCAGGCAATGTTCCATGGTGCTGAAGTAATGTCCATAAATGGAAACTTTGATGAAGCACTTGAAGCCATGACCGCTCTTGCTTTAGAAAAACATCTTTATTTATTAAACTCAATCAACCCATATAGGCTGGAAGGTCAAAAGACTATAGGGTATGAAATTGTAAGGGATTTGGGTTGGCAGGCTCCTGACAGGATAATTTTACCTGTGGGAAATGCAGGAAATATCTCAGCTATCTGGAAAGGTGTAAAAGAGTTTTATGATGCAGGATTCATTAAAGACCTTCCAATGATGACAGGTATTCAGGCAGAAGGTGCATGTCCTGTTACTAATGCATTCAAAAAAGGAGATAAAAGGGTAGTCCCTGTTGAAAATCCTGAAACAATAGCTACTGCAATCCGTATTGGTGCTCCAGTAAGTGATATTAAAGCATTAAATGCAATTTATGATTCAAACGGTTATTCAGAAACAGTAACTGACGAAGAAATATTGGACGCTCAAAAATTGCTTGCAAGAACAGAGGGCATTGGTGTTGAACCGGCTTCAGCGGCTTCTATTGCAGGTCTTAAAAAACTTGTCGATGAAGGTGTTGTAGATAAAGGGGAAACAATAACCTGTGTCGTTACTGGACACTTGCTTAAAGATCCTAATACTGCAATTGAAGCATGTACACAACCTACTGAAGTGGATGCGGACATTGACACTTTAAGAAAAATACTTATGAACAAATAGATTTATTTTAATAAATCATATTTTATTTTTTTTATTCGATTTTTTGCTTTTTATTTCTTATTTTTTCAAATTTAATTAACACTTTTCTTTATTAAAGTATTATATGAAAAACATTTTCCGATACAATACTGTCAATTTTTAGGTTATTTTTATGTAGTTAGTAATGATGAAATCTTTCAAAATTAAAACTAATAAACCAATATATTTATATATAAGCAAATTAAAACTATTATTATCAAATAAATGAGGTGTAAATTATGAGTGAATTACCAATTGCTCCTGTAGGAAGAGTACTTAAAAATGCTGGTGCACAAAGAGTAAGTGATGATGCAAAAATTGCATTAACCGAAGCTATTGAAGATTACGGAAACGAAATCGCTGCAAAAGCTGTAGGCTTTGCTCGTCACGCAGGTAGAAAAACTGTAAAAGCTGAAGATGTAAAATTAGCAATCAAATAGATTTGTTAATTATTCCAGATAGTAATTTAATTACTATCTCTTTTACACTTTTTAACTATTTTTTTTAATAATTTTAATTATTTTAACCTATTTTTACAAACCTTTATATACTATGCAAACCAATTTAATATTGTCTAGTTCTCTAGAATTATTTCATTAATTACTAAATTTTTATTTTTAGTTTTGCTAAAAATTATATGAAATTCAGAAGTATTTGTATTGAAAGTCTAATCCCTCTTGTTTTTTTATTATGGGATTATATTTAGTGATATATGAATTATTCAAGAATTAGTATTATTAAAAACTATATTAAATTATTCATCTATTGAATAATTTGAGTAATTTCTATAGTTAAAAAATAATATAACTATATATAATTACATTATATTATGATTCAAAAAGAATTATAATATCTGCCGATGGATGGCATAGCCAGATGAAAAAGGAGGTATATTTTATGGCAAACATTTATGTAAAATTTGACACACCTGAAGAATTAGCTAAACAAGTTGAAGAAGCATTAGAAACCGCACAAGCTACCGGTAAAGTAGCAAAAGGTACTAACGAAGTAACTAAATTCATCGAAAGAGGAGATGCAAAATTAGTTGTTATCGCAGAAGATGTTGATCCTGCTGAAATCGTTGCTCACATTCCTGTTCTCGCTGATGAAAAAGAAATTCCATACGTCTACTTACCTACCAAAGAACAAGTTGGTGGAGCTGCAGGTTTAACTGTCGGTACTGCTTCTGCATGTATTGTAGATGCTGGTGATGCTGAAGCTGCTGTTTCTGAAATTGTAGAAAAAGTTGCTGAATTAAAAGAATAGATAAATTCTTTTAATAGATTTACGGTGATTTACATGGAAGAAGGAACCCCTGCTGAAGTCATTGAAGTTTTAAAAAGAACTGGTATGACTGGTGAGGTAATGCAAATTAAATGCAGAATCCTCGATGGTAGAGATAAAGGAAGAATTTTAACAAGAAACATTATGGGTCCTGTAAGAGAAGGTGACATTTTAATGTTACTTGATACAATCAGAGAAGCTAAAGAAATTAAGACTCCATAAGAAGGTGTAAGAACATGAGAACTTGTTCATTCTGTAAAAAGGAAATAGAAGAAGGTACTGGAAAGATGTACGTCAAAAGAGACGGTTCAATTTATTTCTTTTGTAGCAGCAAATGTGAAAAAAATATGATTAAGCTCGGAAGAGTTTCAAGAAAAGTTAAATGGGTTAAAGAATGATTCAAAAAAGTTTTGTAATGATGAAACCGGACGCTGTACAAAGACGTCTTATGGGTAAAATATTGTCCCGTTTTGAAGACAAAGGTCTTCAAATTGTAGCTGTTAAATTAATTCAAATCGATGAAGATTTAGCAAAAACTCATTATGGAGAACATGCTGAAAAACCATTTTTCCCAAGTTTAGTTGAGTATATTACTTCTTCACCATCTTTAGCAATGGTCATTGAAGGAGAAGAAGCTATTACTACTATTAGAAAAATTGTTGGTGCAACTAATCCTTTAGAAGCTGATCTTGGAACAATTAGAGGAGATTTCGGTATGGATACTGGTAGAAACATTATTCACGCATCCGATGCTCCTGAATCTGCTGAAAGAGAAATTGCTCTTTTCTTTAATGAAGATGAAATTTGCGATTACAAAATCGTCGACAATGATTTAATTTATGAATAAATTTAAGATTTTAAAAATTTGTTATTAAGAAAAAGATACTATGAAAATCAGATCCCCAATCGTATCCGTTTTAGGTCATGTAGACCATGGTAAAACAACATTATTAGATTACATTAGAGGCAGTACCATTGTTGATAAAGAAGCAGGTGGTATTACTCAACATATTGGTGCTACTGAAATTCCAAATGATACTATTGAAGAAATTTGTGGTAATTTTATTTCCAAATTAACAATTAAAGATTTAATCCCTGGTTTATTTTTTATTGATACTCCAGGTCACGCTGCATTCACCAGTTTAAGAAAACGTGGTGGTGCATTAGCAGATTTAGCAGTCTTGATTGTGGATATTAATGATGGATTCAAACCACAAACATATGAAGCATTCAACATTTTGAAAATGTACAAAACTCCTTTCATTGTTGTTGCAAACAAAATCGACATGATTTTTGGTTGGGAAACACATGAAGGCGCTTCTTTTAAGGAAACTTTTTCACAACAGG
>NZ_JBGVOG010000095.1:0-4087 GCF_045126245.1 Methanobrevibacter sp.
CAATTTCAACGTTGGACAGGAAAGTTGTGTTACCTCCAATGGAAGCACCACGCCTAATTTTAGGCCCTTGAAGTTCATAATTAATCCTTACCGGATATTTATCATTAGTAAAACAAGCGCAAGGTCCGATAAATACATTATCTTCAATCACCGAATTGGTTGGAATATACACGTTAGACTGAATGCTGACGTCATTTCCAATAATCACATCCCCTTCAATGACAGTATTGGTTCCAATCAATACATCATCACCTATATTTGTGTTTTCACGGATGACAACATTGTGTCCTGTCCTGAAATTGTCTCCTATTACCACATCATTGTAAATGATTGAATTGGACCTTATAGTATGGTTTTTACCAACTACCGGAGGTCTTGAGTTTGGAGAATATTCAACACCGAACTGGATATTCTGATCAGGAGGGAATTCTAATTCAGGTTTTGAATAGTCAGGTTTTATGGATTCCCTTTCAATGACCGGCCTTTCATAAACAATTTCAGTAGGCTCTTCCCTTTGAGATTGCATCACCATATTATCCTGTTGATAAACTTGCCTAGGAGGTTGGCTATACAATCTATCATTTTCAGGCATTTGAACTACCCTAGATTGCCTTTCCTGAGAATAATAAGGATTCTCTATGACCTGTTCATAAGGGTTTTCTCTACTTTTTGAACGCTTATCCCCCAATGGTTGTGAAAATCTGACCATATTATCAAACCTTTATTGAATTAAATTTTATTTGTTAATGAATTAATTTATGTAATTAACAAGTATATATACTAAATGGTTTAATAATAGTAATTTTTTCAAAACAATATTGATGAAAAAATAAAAATTCTTAAAATTTATAAAAAAAGAGATTAAATATCTCTCAAAGAATATCCCAAATAAATACCCGCATAGGATGCAATTGGAATCAACAAAATAAACAATATTATCTTAAAAATAAAACTTAAATCCGCAGATGGTGTAACACTTGAAGTTGCTGACTGATAGGGATTAGAATATGCAGAACTAGACCCTGAAGAAAAAATTGAGCTTAATACTGAAATTAATCCCCATAAAAATGTGAATATCAATCCTATAATGGATAACAGAGCTGCGTATATTCCTGCAATATATGCTAAAAAGTTGGGTAAGACATAAGAGTTATCCTTACATGCGCAGTATCCGACAAATATTGATGCGAAAAATACTGAAAATACGATTGTTAACAGCAAGTATGTTATAAAATCAATTGACCCATTGGATAGGAATAATGACCAGAATATTGATCCAACAAATAAGAAAACTCCAAAGATTATAAAAGAAAAAATCAAAACAAAAATGTTCACCTTTTCAGACAAGTTATCAAAAAATCCATGGGAATTATTTAATACATTATTAGGCACTTTATTTATCAAGTCATAACCGCATTCAGTACAGAATTCATTTTCATAAGTAATCTCATTTCCGCAATTTGGACAATGTTTCTTAATAGGCATCATAAACCTCCATCATTATTAATTTATTGATAACATATTAAAAAAGTTTGTTTAAAAAGTGTATAATTATTAAAAATAAAATAAATAGTTTTGTAGAACTCCTATTTTTGTTAAATAACTGAACAATTGCAGTTGTATAAATAGTGAGGCATTATTTCCATATATTCTTAAAAATCAATATGCATTAATAGAATATATGCTAAAATTTATTTTAGGAATGTTTTTTAAACGATTTAATTAATGTAAGTTCTTACTTTCGCAAATATTTAAATAATCCTCAGGTAAAAAGTAATTTAACGAATAATTGGAGGTAATATAATTAAATTAAAAGCAATTCTATTCATATCATTAATTTTCGTTGCAATTAGTTTATCCTGTGTGAGTGCTGCTGATGTAGATAATTCACATGATAATGTGGATATGTTAAGTGAAAAATCAAATAATTATGAAAATTTGACTGCAAATAGCGATGTTGGTACTTTTACAGAACTAAAAGATAAAATCAATAATGGTGTAAACGAATTTAAATTAGACAAGGATTATAAATTTAATTCCACTAAAGATAATGGAAAAGAATTTGAGGAATGGGGCATTAAAGTAACCCGCAATAATTATGTAATCGATGGACAAGGACACACCATTGACGGTTCAGGCCAGGCAGGTTTATTATACTTACTCGGAGAAAATATCACTATAAAAAATATTAATTTCATTAATGGAAATGCAAGATATTCCGCAGTTTCATGTTATGGGGACTATGAAATATTTGATGGGTGTAATTTCACCAATAATACTGCTCTGTATGATTCCGGAGCATTATCTATCGATGGGGGAATTGTTTCTAATTGTAATTTCGACCATAATGTAGGCGATGCCGGTGCAATTGATTCCTCATGGGATGATATAATCATAGTAAATTGTACCTTTACAAACAATGCTGGAAATATTGGTGCACTTGATTTGAGCTGTAATGCAATAGTTGATAATTGTACTTTTTACAATAACGTTGCTAGTGAAAATGAAGGTGGCGCAATCAATTCCAATCACCAATTAACTCTTAAAAATTCTAAATTTTATAATAATTCCGCAAAAAAAGGTGCTGCAGTTTGGTGTAGCAACATAGTAAATATCACCGATTGTCAATTTGCCAATAATTCAGCATCTTCCTCCGGAACAGTATATGTGTATAATCACAGTTTAAATATTAAAAATTCAACCTTCATGAACAATACTGCAGAAGATGGAACAAATGATGTCGCATTAAATGGTGAAAATGCAACCTTAAATGTTGACGATTCTTCTTTAATTAATTTAGAAAAAATAAGAATTTCAAATCAAAGTATGATTTCAACTCACAGCAACCATTAATGATGCTGCTGGAAGTTTAGCATTATTTGATGCGATTGATAGGGGATTTTTGAATAAATCCTCATTAATCAATGCAATCGTTAATGTGAATCAAATAAGATTTCTGCAAAGTCAAAAAAAAAAGAAAAAAAATGGAATTTAAATTCCATTTACAAAAGATCTAATCCAATCCAAGATTGAATCGATTGAAAAACCGCTAGTATCAGTATCATTCAAAAATCCTGAAACTTGGTCTTTGTAGTAGTTTACATCGCCTTGTACGTTTTGTACTTGTTCAATACTGTCAGCTAAGTTCTCAATATCATTATTTGTAATGTTAATGTTATTGGTCTGTACATAATTATTGATTATATTCACTATTGTATCGTGATCTGTAATATTGTCACTTGACACTTCTTCTTTTACATCATTTACTAATTTTGATAAGTCATCAGCACTTACACCTGAATTGTTTACAATTTCTGCCTGGGTGTAAATTTCATCATTTGCTGCTTCTTTTACGCTGTCCGGAATTTCAACATCAGTTACTACTTCATAAGAGTTCATTATTCCTGCAAGAGCTGATTCACCAGTAGCTGGCACAGGACTTGTGACATACACATGACCGCTGGTAATTCCTGCTGATTTTAAAGCTGAAATGTACATGTCTCCGGTAATTGTAGTGATTTTTGATTTGTCCACACTTACCTGGAGTTTGGAATTGTCGTTTAAATCAACCAATGCAGATGAAAATATTTGGTCTGAACCGTAATATTTTCCAGTTATTGAACTTGAAACTTTATTTACTTGATTGGCTGTGATAATTTTTGAATCAACATTATTAATGTCAATATTTGCTTGACTTTTAAAGAAATTATCAACAACGGATTTATAATTGGAATTTGCATGTGTAGTTTCACCATAAGTTATTACAACGTTTGAATCGGTTGAAAATCCCGCTGGAATCAACATACCGACTACAATTAAAGCCATTATAGCCATAGCAATTTTACGCATATTTTTCACCTCTTTTAAAATTCCTAATCATAATTTGTCGAAGTAGTATTTAAATGTTACAGTTTTTTGAAAATTTTTTAATGAATTTCAGATATAAAAAAATATGTAAAAAATATACAATGATGCAATATCATATTCTAAAAACTGTTCAGTCAAAATGATTTGAAAATTGAATTTTGGAAAAAATGATAAAAAATATATCCATAAAAATTTATGCTGAATTTCTGAAACTAAAGAA
>NZ_JBGVOG010000096.1:0-7983 GCF_045126245.1 Methanobrevibacter sp.
TAATGGAACCTCTAAAAGCAGGACTGTTAGCTGACATGATACCTACTGAAGCACAGGAATATATCAACAATTCCGGTGTCACAAGAAGCAATGTGGATTTGGCATTTAACTGGATTTTCAAATTCTCTGAAGTTACATGCGTTTTAAGCGGTATGAACTCAATGGAAATGCTTGAGGAAAACATTGAAATTGCCAACAACCATAAAAACAATCCATTAAGTAGGGATGAACTGCATGTAATCAAGGTGGTTAAAAAAATCATCAAGAGGCTCAACAAGATTGACTGCACCTCATGCAATTACTGTATGCCATGCCCTCAAAACGTCAACATCCCAGACATTTTCAAACTATATAACGACAAGTATCTGTTTCCTGAAAACAAGATGATGGGAATAAACGCAAGTCTTGCCAACTACACAACAAATGTTTTAGGATTTGTCGGTGAAAATCGTGATGTTTCCCTTTGCACAAACTGCGGAGAATGTCTAGGCAAATGTCCGCAACAACTGAATATTCCAGATTTATTGAATGATGTCGATAAGGAATTCCATGGAAGATGGATTCGTCCAATCGTTCCCGTTGCAAAAAAGATAATGGGGAAATTTTTATAGGTCAGGGAGCATATATAAAAAAATGAGTGTTGATTATGGTTTTAGAAAAATACAGATGCGAATCAAAAAGAGTAAATGTTTCACTGTCAGGTGAACAGATGAGACTTATCCGCAAACTAAAGGGCACAATGGGTAATTCAGATTCTGAAATCGTTCGAAACATTCTCATAGCATGGTTCAGTGAAAAGAACATGATTTCATTAAATGATGATGAGACGGAATAATAAATGGGTTTATAATCAAAATCTAATTTTTATTTTTTTAATTTTATGATAAGTATACAATAATATAGTCATTTCGTTTCCAATAGTATATGAGGTTAGCGTTTAAAAAATTAGAAAAAATGAAATGATTATTGGTTTAAGTGTTTTTCGATTAAATCCAATAGCATTTCGCTTGCTGTTGCATATCCTCCCATTTGGGCATGCATCTGTGAACCAGAATCTTCATCAAACAATAAATATTCCTTTTCACATTCAAGCATATCATAAAATACTTTTGCTTCACCCTGTGTCATTTCTGATGTTCCATCCATTACAATGGTCAGACAATCCAAATCCTTAATAATGTCAGTATTGTCGAATTTTCTGAGTTCATTACAAATGCTTTCTGAAGTTGATCCGTGCTTGTAAATGTAGTCTTCAAGCATGAAGTCCAATTGTGGTGGGCGAACTTCTTTTGGCATTTTTTGAATCATTTCAAGTCTTTTAGCAAAGGCACCGCCCCAGTTTGCATTGCCTGGATCAACAATACACATTCTAACACGTTCATCATAGATTGCGGCTCTAGGCACTAGAAATCCTCCAAAGCTTATTCCGAAAAGTATTATGTTTTCCTCATCTATGCCTTCAAAGTTTTCTAAACAGTAATCGATAATTGGAGTTATTACATTTTCTATATCATGTCTGAATGGAATTCCGTTCATTCTTAGCGCAAATCCCTGGCCTGGACCGTCATACACAAGACAGTTTATTCCTCTTTTGAGGGCCTGTCTGTAGACCCATGCGGTATCTTCTGCGAAAGTATCTCTTCCGGGAGTCAATATCATTAACGGAGCATTATCATCTGCAACGGGAGATTGATAGTAATGTGCCGGAAGGTATGAGTCCTCATAAGGGATTTCTACATATTCTCCTGGGAAATTGGATGCCTCCAGATAGTTATGATAACAGTCCAAACTGTTTTGAGAATACTTAGAAAGTCTATCATCATCAATTGAGTTAAAATACATTAAAGCAATTCTCCAATAGGTTGATGCCCTTAGATATGCACTTTCTTTTGTCACGTTACTGTTGGAGTTTTCTGCTCTTTTTTCAAGTGTTGATGCTATTTCGGACCATGCATCAATCCATTCTTTTCCTGCTTTGAATTTAGCAACTGTTTCCAGTACTTCCCCTACATCTGCCATTTGCAGGTAGGTTAATCCTAGTGCATGTCTTATCAGTGCATCCTGCAGGACATTGTCGCTGAATTTATCCGCTGACCAGTGGCCTTCCACACCAACTGAAGGCATTTTTCCTTTCATCATGTTTTTCATCAATATCACCTCAAATTGTTTTTTATAAATTCACGAGCCTTTTTAAAGTCTTTTTCGTTGGGATGGTTTTTGGCTATTCCACCGATTTTTTCAAAAAATCCGTATGTGTCATATCCTCTGCAGCTGAATCCTCCAATAAATTCACAATTCTGGGATTTAATTGTTTTTTGAATGCTTCTTGCATAGTTTATGTAATTAATGCCGCATGTGTAAACAGTGAAAACCTTTTTGCCGGTCAAGTCGATTTCTGAAGCCAGCTTTTCGATGCCCTTGTGGAATTTATGGAAATATATTCCTGAAGCAAATCCTATTGCATCATAACATGAAAAATCTGTTTTTTTAGCTTCAGATATTTTTAATAAGTCGATATCATTTGAATATGCCATTACATCTAGAACTTTTTTTGTATTTCCATGATGTGATGAAACATATATTATTGCGGTTTTCATTTTTTATCATCTCGAAAAAATTTAATTTCCTATAAAATAATTTCCTATGAAACTATTTCATAGAAAACTATTTAACACTAGGCATATATAAACATTGCTATGGAAGAAAAAAAATTAGGGTTCTTAATAGCCAATCTATTCAACGATTATACAAACTACATGAATAACTATCTTAAAGAAATGGATTTAACATTGAGCCAAACCAGGGTGCTCCTAGTTTTAGCATTGAATAATGGAGTGTCTATTGATTATCTTGCAGAAAAAGCAAACATAGGAAAAAGTAGTGTAACCAAATCTGTGAAGATACTTGAAAAGAAAGGATTTCTGACAAAAGAAATTGATCCTAAAGACAATCGCAAAAAAATTGTTAAAATCACAAAAAAAGGTAAAGAAATACAAAAGGCAGCTCTTCAAATTAATGATGAAATAGAAGAATCAATAATTTCCAAAATAGGTGAAAATGAAATTAAAGCCTTAAAAGAACAGTTAATCACATTAGACGAATTAATTAAAAATTAAAAAACATCAACTAACTTCTTGAAATTTCAACAGAATCATGTTTCCAATAATGAATTCATCTGTACTGATGTTAACAATTAAATGAATGGTATAAAAAATAGATTTTTAAAAATTGAATAAGGATAAATTTGTTAAACAAATTTTGACACATCCCTATCCAAATACTAAAAACATGGTCTGCTATAGCAGCCCAACATCATTTGATGTTATTTTATATTATTACTATTAAAATATATAAACATTACTATGCTGCCTATTATACGATTAAAGCAATATTTTATTCTAAAAACAATATTATATGATTATTACAATATTTATTTTTAAAATTAACAAATTATATATGGTTTTAGATTAAAATAATTATTTCTAAAACACTAATATAATTTTACTAAGAACTTGGTGTTTTTATGAATGGGAAAGAGCATTATAAAAAAAACACTCCTATTGACTAGGGGAAATTGAACTATGGCAGTTGAAAATTTAGTGCTTGCTATCTCTTATTTATTCCTAGCAAGTTACTATCTATTGTTGGCCATTAACTTGTTAATGTAAAGCAATCTATGATGTCGAATTGGAAGCCTAGTTGGATTTCATCCGAAATTTTCTAATTTGATAAACTGACAATTTAAATGACAATTAGCTTTAATATGTGTTTTATAGCTTCTTTTTCTACACATAGTTCAAAAAAACATTATTATTCCCACTTTAAAAACACCAAAATATTATTTATATGAAATGATACTAAATATTATAATGTAAGAGTTAAAAGTAGTAAATATTTTGTATAGTATACGGGCAAAATCCCTTTTAAGAAGTTTTTTAAATTAATAAAACAATATTTTTATTCTATTATAATATCTGGGAGAATTGTATGGAAGAATATTTAATAGAAACTCCAAGCATTGATTATATGGATTTTCATATTCAAGATAAAGTTCGGGAATTGTTAAATCAATCGGAAGATGATTTGGATTATATCAAAAGGAGTTACATCTTTGTTAGAGATGAAATTCCTCACTCATGGGATATTGAAACAAATATAGTTTCAAGAACTGCCAGCGATGTGCTTAAAAATAAAACTGGAATATGCTGGACAAAGTCATGCCTTCTCGCAGCACTTCTAAGAGCAAATCAAATCCCATCGGGCATCAGTTATCAGCTGCTTACAAGAGCAGATGATGCAAGTGAAGGTTATATGATTCATGCCTTAAACACTGTGCATATAAAATATTTGAATAAATGGATTCGACTTGATGCTAGGGGAAATAAGGAAAATATTAATGCTTATTTTAGTTTGGATGAGGAACACCTTGCTTATTCAATTCGAAGTGAATTTGGAGAAATTGATTATCAGGATAATCATGCTGATCTGGATGAAAGGTTGGTTAGTATTCTGATGGAAAGTGAGACTATACAAGAAATTACAACAGACTTTGAGTTTTCACATCAATAAAGTTAATATTTGAGTGAAATTGAAAAAATAGATTTTTAAAATTGAATAAGGATAAATTTGTTAAACAAATTTTGACACATCCTCATTCAACATGCATATCTATTGGTCGATACTGTGCCGGCCAAACATCCTAAGATGTCATATAATATTATGAACATCAAAGTATATAAAAGTTTCATTTATTACTCATTTCCAAATTAAAGCAATATTCCATTATGAAAACAATTTTATATTCTTAAATCAATCTTTATTTTTAAAAATAAGAAATTATAAATAGTTTTAAAAGAAAATATCTAATTCTAAAACACTAATATAATAATCATATCTACTGGTGTTTTAATGAATTGGAAAGAGCATTCAATTAAAAACACTCCAATCAAATTTGGAGAATTGATATTTTGGTGGTTGAAAATATGGTGCTTGCTATCTCTTATTTGTTCCTAGCAAGTTACTACTTATTGTTGGCCATTAACTTGTTAATGTAAAACAATCTATGATGTCGAATTGGAAGCATAGTTGGATTTCATCCGAAATTTTCTAATTTGATAAACTGACAATTTAGATGATAATTAGCTTTAATATGTGTTTTATAGCTTCCTTTTTTACACATAGTTCAAAAAAGCATTATTTTTCCACTTTAAAGGCACCAAAATATTATTGATAAGATTATATGGGTTGATATTAAACATATGATGTAAGAACTAACGTACATTATATTTTGTATAGTATATGGGCAACAAGATTTTTAAATGATTTATGGTCTTATTAAAAAAAAGAAAAATGAGAGATTAACTCTCATTGTTTTTTCGGCTGTAGCCGCAACGTTGCAATAAATACCACTGCCAGCAGAATAGCCGTTATTATCATTACGAATCCCATAGCTTCTTGAATAATGACATCTACGGCATTCATGACAGTACTGTCTTGCGTAATATTTTCTGTACCTGCTGCTTGTAAGTAATTGGCTGCATCATCAAAGAATTGTGGGTCGTTTGCATGGTCTGGTGCATACATATCGATTGCAGTAGAAAGACCTCCCATAACTCCTAGAATTAGAATTACTCCAATAAGTGCGGTACCCATTGACTCACCTAATGTCTGTGTGGTTGTAAGAACACCAGATGCGTTATTTTCACTTTTCTTAGGAATATTGATTAATGAAATGTCTGTGCTTAAAGACATTACAAAACCAAGTCCAGCACCCAATACAAACAGACCAGGCATTAAATCATACATTGTTGTATTCAATCTGAATTGATAGCTTAAAATCACACATCCGATAATTGCAATTAAAGATCCTGCTGCAATGAGGGTCTTATGACTAAATTTAGTAGATAAACTTGGAGCGGCTATTGCGAAAATAAGCAGACCTATAGTCATCGGAAGTGTAGTCAAACCAGTATTCAATGCATTTAATTGCATTACACTTTGCAGGAAGAGTGAAACTGCAAACAATGCTCCACCCATTGCAAGACATCCTATTAATCTAATGATTGCTCCTACACGTAAATTCCTGTCTCTGAATAAGTCCATATCAAGTAAAGGCACTTTTCCATTTCTTTTCCTTCTGATTTCCAACCATGCAAATATTGCCAGGATAACTAAACCTAAAACTATTACAGCAACGCTGGAAGAATCTTTTGTAAGCATTAAAATGCCCCAAACAAACAAGACAAGTCCTATAATTGAAATTATAGTGCCGGTAATGTCCAAATCTTTTTTAGATTCAGTAGGTTTGAAATCAGGTATTTTATGTTGCATTACTAAAATAAGTATTACAAATATTAATTCAACTGCGAATCCCCATCTCCAACTTAAAAATGTTGTCATGACTCCACCGAATAGGGGACCGACAGCAGCAGAAATGGAAACCATTACACTTTCAATTGCCAAAGCAAATGTACGTTTTTCACCGGAATATATTCCGCTTATAAGGGAAACAGTAGCAGGTGTCATCAATGCTCCTGCAATACCTTCAATCAGTGCCCATCCAATAAATAATACTCCGGTACTCCAACTTATTGCTGCGGTAAATGTACCGACACCATAAAGTATAGTACCGATTATGAACAGTTTCTTTTTACCAACTATGTCCTGAAGTTTGGTACTGAGCAGTATGAATGCAGCAGTAATCAAAGTATAGAATGACATAATCAACTGAATGGTACTTACATCAGTATGCAGGTCAACTACAACCTTAGAAATACTAACATTCATGAATGTAGCGTCCAATGTTATAATAAATGAAGCACAAGCCACTAACACTAATGGAATCCAAGAGTGTTGCTTAACTGTTTCATTCATATCTATTAATCCTCCTATATGCCCATTTTAATTTTAAAAATATGACTGACTTGTCATATCATGGGTTATATAAATGAATTTTATATCCTATTAACAATTATTGTGTCAAATATGATATTTATAATTTGTTTTAAATTTGAAAATGAAAGTAGAAAAACTGAAATATTAAAAATTAGAGGGAAACTAATGTGGGGCTATAAATGTTTTGACAATAATTTTTAATTAGATTAATGAATAGACATTATATTGAAGATGTAATTAATAAGGATGATAAAATGGGTATTGATTTGACAGATATCGGAATTGAAGAAGGACAGAAATATGAAGGGATTTACACTACCATGAGCAAGGACGGTGTAAAAAATGCAGCGCCAATAGGAATTGTATGCAAAGGCAAAGACAAACTTGGATGCAGATTATTTGTAGGCACCCAAACCCTGAAAAACATTATGGAAACACGCAGATATGTTGTAAATATCACTTTTGACCCTATAAATTTTGTAAATTCAACCATCGGAAATCTGGATATTGAAGAGTTTACTGATGATGATGACCTTGCAATATTGAGAAATGCAGAGGCTTATGTCATTTGTGATGTTACAGACATTAGAAAGATGGATCCGATTAAAGACCATGTAACATCAAATGGGGAAGCTTATATCATAAGCAGTGATGTTGTAGAAATCGTCAAAAATCATCCGTGTGCAAAGGCTTTAAACCGGGGCGTATTCGCCCTTCTGGAATGCCTAACAAACTATACTCGACTGGACTTAGTAAGTAAGGAACAGCAGGATTATTTTATCGGAAGGTTTAATGAAAACAATCGCATGATTAAGAGGGTTTCAGGACAGGATACAATAAAAGCGATGGAGATTCTTAAAAATAGCATGATAAAAAAAGGTTTTGATGTTGAATAGAACCTGTATGTGTGGAGCTAAAAGTATATTATATTTTGTATAGTATACGGGCAAAATCCATTCTAGATAATTTAGGTGTTATTTGGCTTATTCATTATTAATATTAAGTTTTTTATTCATTAACGTAATATAACTTATTAATTAGTTTATTAAGTGAAATATATTGTTATTTTTAAAAAATAAGTATTTTTTT
>NZ_JBGVOG010000097.1:0-6178 GCF_045126245.1 Methanobrevibacter sp.
GGATGAAACCGTAGAAGAAATCTCCCAAGGTGGAGCAGACGCAATTTTAATGCATAAAGGTATCGTAAAACAAGGTCACCGTGGTTACGGTGATGATATAGGTTTGATTGTACACTTGTCAGCAAGTACTTCCCTTGCACCCGACCCAAATGATAAGGTCACCGTAACAAGCGTTGAAAAGGCAATTCAGCTTGGTGCAGATGCGGTATCAATTCATGTAAACCTTGGAAGCGAAACAGAAAGTCAAATGCTTCAGGAATTGGGAGCAATAGCTGAAACCTGTGACTACTGGGGAATGCCGCTTTTAGCAATGATGTACCCAAGAGGTCAAAAGGTTGAAAACGAACATGATGTGGAATTCGTAAAACATGCAGCACGTGTAGGATCAGAACTTGGGGTGGATATTGTAAAGACCAATTATACCGGAGACCCAGACTCATTTAGGGAAGTTGTTGAAGGTGCTATTGTGCCTGTCGTAATTGCAGGGGGCCCTAAAGTAGACACTGATGAAGACCTTTTGAATATGGTTAAGGATTCACTTGAAGTCGGCGGTGCAGGAGTTGCATTCGGACGTAACTTGTTCCAGGCTGAAAACCCTGGAAAAATTACAAGGGCAATCGCTGAAGTAGTTCACCATGACCTTGAAGTGGAAGAAGCTATGAAATTCTTGAAATAGGGTGATTTGATGCAGAATAAATTCGCTTGGATAAGCACTCCTGATGAATTGTGGGAAGATAAAAAGGAAATGATAACCACAGCTTTGGAATCAGGCATTGACCACGTTCTTGATTTGGATGACATAGAGCAAATCAGAAAGCTAGGCAATGTAAAGATTATCGCAAACAGGGATGACGCTGACATATATCTTGTAGGCATAAACGGTGAAGGGGACGGATTTTTGGACCTTAAGGATGACTTCGCCGACTCAGTGGATATTGCAAGTGCAAAAAAAGCCAAAAGCGAAGGAAAAACAGTTTGTGCATATATAAAAATCACTGATAAGGCACATGAGCAATTGGCCGTAAAATTAGGTTCTATTGTAGATTATATAATCCTTGTCGGAACTGACTGGACAATAATTCCACTTGAAAACATCATCGCTGACTTGCAGAAAGTAGATGTTAACATCATTGCAGCAGTCAAGGATCTTGACGGTGCACGTGTCGCACTTGAAACCTTGGAACATGGTACTGACGGCATTATATTTGAAGCCAATGATTTCAACAATACCAAAAAGATAGCTGAGGAAGTCGTAAAAGCATCTCAAGTAAAATATGATTTGAAAGTAGCCACAGTCACTAACGTAAAGCCATTAGGTTCAGGTGACAGGGTATGTGTTGATACAACAGACATGATGAAACCCGGTGAGGGCATGCTAATCGGGTCATATTCAAAGTCCATGTTTTTAGTGCACTCCGAATCACTTGAAAGCGAATATGTTGCATCCCGCCCATTCAGGGTAAACGCAGGTCCAGTTCAAGCATATGTGATGGTTCCGGGCAATAAGACAAGATACCTCTCAGAACTTGTTGCGGGAGATGAGGTACTGATTGTGAATACTCAAGGGGATACAAGAACCGCATATGTCGGAAGAAGCAAGATTGAAAGAAGGCCGTTAATATTAATTGAAGCCGAATATGAAGGTCAAACCATACGTACATTGCTTCAAAATGCTGAAACAATCAGAATTGTTGATGAAAACGATGAGCCTCTATCAGTAGCAGACGTAAAGCCTGGAGATAAGGTAAAGGTATACATTGAATCAAATGCCCGCCACTTCGGAATAGCTATCGATGAGACAATCATCGAACAATGAGGGAATCAAATGCCTGAAATAAGAGCTTTTCTTGCAATCGATGTTGACGATGACTTAAAGCCTAAGATAAATAAGGTCATCAAGGAATTCAAAAAGATTGATGCCAATATAAGATATGTTGATTTGGCCAATCTTCACTTGACCCTGAAGTTTTTCGGTGACATTGACATAGAGGGAATTGACCTGCTCAGCGAGAAGATATCCGGTGTGGTCAGTGAATTCGATTCGTTTAAGATTAAAATCAAGGGTTGCGGAGCTTTTCCAAATAACAATCGCATTAGGGTAATTTGGATTGGCCTGGAAGATGATGGCACGTTAAAGGATTTGCATGACAAATTGGATGTCGAATTCAAAAAACTCGGATTTGATGCAGACAAAAAGTTCTCTTCACATTTAACAATTGGACGTATGAAATCGGCCAAAAACAAAAATAAAGTAAAAGATTTGATTGAAGAGTTTGGCGATGTTGAAATCGGTGAGATGGAAGTTGACAGAATTGTCCTTAAAAAATCAACCTTGAAGCCATCAGGACCGATATATGATGACATTAACATATTTGAATTGTGATTATATGGATTATAAAGCTATTTTAAATGATATCAAGCCTACTGCAGAAGAAACTGAAGATATTAATAATGTTTCATCTAAACTGATTGACTTTATAGATAAGACTTGTATTGAAGAGGGCATTGATGCAAAAATAGCTTTGGTCGGTTCAGTTGCTAAAAATACGGCACTTAAAGGCAAATCAGATATCGATATTTTCATGGCCTTTCCTCTGGATACCGATAAAAAATATCTGAAGGAAAAGGGGTTATATCTGGCCCATAAGTGCAGCGATGAGTTCGATGGTGAAGCTTCACATCATTTCGCATCACATCCGTATGTCACAAGCATCATCGGGGACTATGAAGTTGATATGGTTCCATGTTATGCTATAGAGGATGGAAGCCAGCTCAAATCAGCGGTTGACAGGACAATCCTGCACACACGTTATGTTAAGGCAAACTTGTCTGAGGGTCAGGAAGATGAAGTATTGCTTTTAAAGAAATTCATGCAAATGACAGGAACCTACGGCTCAGAATTTAAGGTCGGAGGATTTGCAGGATATTTATGCGAACTGCTAATTATTCATTATGGAAGCTTTGAAAAGACCTTGAAAGCTGCAACAAAATGGAATTTTGCACACAGCATTGATTTGGAAAATTATGGAACTTCAAGGCTGTTTAAAGATCCGTTAATAGTCATAGATCCAACAGACATGAATAGAAATGTCGGTGCTGCTTTAAGGCTGGATAAAATGGCTGAATTTATTCAATCAGCAAGAAATTACCTATCATCCGACAATAAAAAGGATTATTTTTACCCATTAAAACGCTCATTAAGAAAAGAAGAAATTGTCAATGAATTTGAAAAAAGAAACGGGGATATAATCACTATCCGTTTTGATATTCCAGATATTCCTCTCGACACACTACATCCTCAGCTTAGAAAAACAACTGAAGCTCTTGAAAGAAAACTCAACGAAGAGGAATTCAATGTTTTTAAAGCTGATTATTGGAGCGATGAAGTATCTGATGCGGTAATATTGCTTGAAATGGCTTCATCAACATTAAATGACATTAAGGTCAATGTGGGTCCAAAGGTATTCATCAATCAGGCCTGTGAGAATTTTGCAAACAAGTACGGTCGTGAAAACATTTATGTTCAGGGGGACTTTTTGGTTCACACACAAAAAAGGGAATTTGCCAATGCATGTGATTTAATCAAACATATTTTTACACAGGAGCATATTGGCTTGATTAAGGTTGGAAAAAACCTCAAAATGAATATAATAGACACCCATGAGTTCATAGCTATCGATAAGCTGGCTGACAATAATGATTATTTGGAATTTTTAGATGACTTTTTAAATCCGGGACAGCATTTGGTGAGGTGAATCATGCCAGAAAACAAAACAGAAGATATAGACTTAATCGTAAACCATCCTAAAAAAGCTATAAATAAACTGGCTTTGCCTATCATCATAAGCTACATATTTATGATGCTTAACAATATCATCGACGGTATTTGGGTTTCAGGACTCGGTCCTAACCCACTTGCTGCAGTCGGATTCGTTACACCAGTATTTCTGGCTCTTGTTGGATTTGCAAATGGTTTGGGCGCAGGTGCAAACAGTCTGATTGCAAGGTATATCGGCGCTGAAGAGTATGAAAATGCGGGAAACAGCGCAATTCATTCAATTGTACTTAGTATTGTCGTTACAGTCATTTCAACTATCTTGATATTGCTCATTTTAAAACAGTTATTATTAATAATGGGTGCCGGTGAAGTGCTTTCAGAGACATTGGCCTATGGTAATATTGTAATTGGGGGAATTTTTTCCGTTTTCTTGCCTGCTATGATGGCTGCAATATTCAGGGCGCAGGGTGAAGTAAAACGCGCATCCTATCCATTAATGCTCACTGCTTTTATAAATATTATCCTGGATCCGATTTTCATTTACGTTCTCGGTTGGGGAGTTGGAGGAGCCGCATTTGCAACAGTTCTTGCAGGAGCTCTTGCTGCATCTCCAATGGTTTATTGGATGTTTATCAAAAAGGACAGTTTTTTGAAAATCAAGATGAGTGAATATAAAAGAGATTTGCAGATTTATAAGGACATATTGGTTGTCGGTATTCCGGCAAGTCTGGAACAGTTTATCATTTCATTTGTATCAATTCTTTTCAACTACTGGATTACAATTCTTGGAGGTACTGTTGGTGTTGCCGCATATACTGCAACTTGGAGGCTGGTTTCAATCGGAATGTCTCCAATCATTGGTGTTGGGGTTGCCGCCCTAACTGTTGGCGGTGCGGCATATGGTGCACGCAATCTTCTAAATTTAAAAACAGCACTCAACTATGGTATTAAATTGGCAATGGTTTCATCAATAATTATCTCATTTTTCTTCTTTATCTTTGCTGAACCGTTATCATTTATATTTTCATACTCTGCGGACAGTTCCATTTTATCATCCAACATTGTTGATGCGCTTCACATTTTATGTTTCTTTATATTGCTGATGCCGTTCGGAGTGCTTTCAGGTAATATTTTCCAATCAATGGGAAAAGGAACCATAGCATTATCAATAACTGTATTGAGGTCATTTATACTTGAGGTGTTATTTGGAGGATTATTTGCATTCATATTGGGTTTTGGTCTTATTGGCCTTTATTCAGGTCTTGTCTGCGGAATGGCAACAGGTTCCGTAATCGGATATGCTTATATAAATTACTATCTGAACAAACATAAGGATTATTTCAAATAATCTAAAAATCATTTCAATTAATTAGAAATATTTATAATAATCTTTTTATAAATAATAAATTATGTCAGAGATTAAAAAGCTATCGCTTGATGTTGACGTTGAGGAATACTATAAAAATTATGTTGATTTTGAAAAGGTATCAAAACTCTGCATTGAGGAGCAGGAAATGTTGGGGTACAACTGGAATTACCCTCCTTTTGAATTCGACGTTGATGAAGTGTGGAATTCATATAACAAACTTAAGATAATTGCTTTTAAAATTGACTTTTCCGAAGAGGAATTGGCGCATACGTTTGAAGACAAGGAATTGGAATTTATTCTAAAGAGATTTGAGCGCATGAAAGTCAAATTGATGAATGAAATTTATGCTCTTGAAAGTGAAGATTCATTGGGTTTGTTTTTGGGCAAATGCAACTTGTGCATGAGATGCACAAGGGAATTCGGCATGCCGTGCAAAATGCCGTTCAAGATGAGATATTCCCTGGAATCTTTGGGGGCATATGTCGATAAGACAATTGAAGATCTTTTTGGTCATAAAATCCTTTATGCAAAAGATGGAAAACTGCCTGAATATTTGATATTTGTCGGCGGTTTGCTCTATGATAAAAAATAGGTGATAAAATGATTGTAAGTGTAATTGGTGGAACAGGTCCTCAAGGGCTCGGTATTGCTGAAAGATTAGCTATCGCAGGCGTTGAAGTCATTGTCGGGTCTAGAAAAGAAGAAAAAGCATTAGATGTAGTTGCAAAAGCTAAAGAAGATTTAGCAGACTACGACTTATCTAATATGAAAGGTATGGCAAATGAGGATGCAGCAAAAGAAGGAGACCTCTTAATCCTTACAGTACCACTAGCAGCACAAAAACCAACACTTGAAGGAATCAAAGAATTCTGTACAGACAAAATCGTTTTAGATGCAACTGTACCATTGGAAACAGCTATCGGTGGAAAGCCATTCAGATTCGTTGACCTCATGGAAGGATCAGCGGCAGAAAGAACCGCAGCAATATTGGACGGAACCGGCGCAAAAGTAATCTGCGCATTCTGTAACAT
>NZ_JBGVOG010000098.1:0-7993 GCF_045126245.1 Methanobrevibacter sp.
GGGAAAATCCATACATATCCTCCAGGAGCGCAGGAGCCTAAGTAAAATTCGATTACACCTGGTTTTTCAAATTCCACATTGCACATTTCATACTGTACACCGGATTCCATTTCCTTTGGTTTTGCAGCCGGCCTTAATCCAGCCCATCTTGCAACATGGCCTTCAGGACCGTCGGCTGCAATAAGGATTCTGCATTTGTAATCGATTTTTTCACCCATGCATTCGGTATATACAATGTATCCGTCGTCAATTTTGTCGATTCCTGTAACCAGGGTTTTGATTCTTATCTCAGCACCTGCTCTTGCGGCATCCATCGCCATGTGCTTGTCAAAGACTTTTCTTTCCAAAATGTATCCTGCTTCAGGTATTTTTACCTGATCTTCGGTCAACCATACATCAGTTCCGTCAGGGGTCTGTATCCTAACCCCTTCAATCTTCTGGGTTACCCAACGTGGGGACGGTTCGATTCCCAATTTTTCCAATCCTTGAATTGAAACACCTTCAGCACATCTTTTTGGTGCACCAATTTCAGATTTCTTATCCATTAAAATAACTTTTGCTCCGCCTAATGCAGCGTGTTTTGCTGCACTGGAACCTGCAGGTCCTGAACCTACTACTATCACATCAGTTTCTATCATATTAATCAATCCTCTTTTTCTAATGCATCAATTGGACATGCTTTAATGCAGGTGTCACAATCCTTACAGTCATCATCGTTGAATACCAAAGCGTATTCCCTAACTTGAATCAAATTTCTTGGACAAACTCCAGCACATTCTCCGCAGAATGAGCACCAATCTTTAACAATCATAAAATATCTCCTTAAACATAACAGTTTATATTAATAATACTTAGTTTATTATAATATTTAAAATTATAGTAAAAAAACAGATTTTAAATTAAAAAAAAAGAATAAAAAAGAAATTATTTGACCAAAAGGACAGGAACATCAGAAGTTCTCAAAAGCCTTTCGGAAACTGAACCAATTTGTGTGTCTGAAACCTCATTTTCATCAAATGATACGAATCTATTGTTGTTGGCCCCATGAGCATGAATGACAACCAGATCTGCACGGGTTTGGTCAACAATGAACTTCATGTCCCTCAATGCATCGGCAGTAAGCAAATGTTCAACTACCTCCACACCGGATTCATTAGCCTTTTTTGTGACCTTGCCAAGAAGTGCATTTCCTGAGTCCTCTTCGGAATCATAGCTGTTAAAGGAAAATTCCTCCAGAACATGGACAGCCGCAATTTTTGATGAAAATCTCCTAGCAATTTCAATTGCAATGTCTGCAGCCTCAAAACTGTATTCTGACCCATCAATAGGAACCATTATCATATCAAACATTTAATTAGCTCCCTTAAGATAATCCGCATGGCAGAAATCAATGAAATTGCCTACAATCTGGTCTATGTCCTCACTGTCATCGATGATTTTACCGTCATCCATAAATACGGCCCTATTGCTAAGCTCCTTAATGAAGTCGGTATTGTGGGAAATCATCACAACGGTAATTCCATACCTTTTGGAAATCTTTTTAAGTGAATTGGTAACTGTCCTTAATGTAACAGGATCCAAATCCCCAAACGGCTCATCCAAAAGCAGGAATTCAGGTCTTGAAACTAAAATCAATGCAAGCATTACACGTACCTTTTGACCTCCTGACAATTCATAGGACCTTCTGTTCAGTATATCCAAATCCAAATCAAGACTTTCAAATATGTCCGCTACGGCTTCACGGGTTGCAGTTTCAGGGAATTTAGGGAATAAGTCATTTAAAATTTCAGCATCCAATCCGACTTGTCTTAAACGTTCCTTCGCTTCAACTTCAGGCAAATCGGTTAACTGATAAAATGAGTCCAGGAGTTCCTCGCTAAGCCCTATCTTTTCAGCCCTGGCCTTAGCATCATTGATGATGTCCTGATTTTTATAACCTAAACGCACTGCCAGCTGATCTAACACAGTTGCATAATGGCTCAATGCAAATTCCTGGTGCATGAATCCCAATTTGGACCTTATCTTCATACGGCCCATACCTGGAATGTCTATGTCATTCCATTCACCGCCGACGTTATACAATACCTCTCCCTTATCAGGATCATCAAGACCGCCTAGCATTCTCAAAAGCACTGTCTTTCCAGCGCCGCTAGGGCCTATAATGCTTAAGATATTTTCCTTTTGAACCTTGAAGTTAATGTCTTCAATCTGCAACACTTCCCCACCGGTCAGGAGATAAAATCTCTTGAAGACATCCTTGACTTCAATAACATCCTCATCGGTCGGAACGTTTTCAATATCCACAATAGGTTCCATGTCTTCCATGAACTTATCACAGATTTCATCAGGTGAGCCCTCATCAACAATTTCACCGTCTTCAAGCAGGATTACCCTGTCAGCAAGATATTTTTGAACATCAGGCAAGTGAGAGACTAGAATAACAGTAATATTTAACTCCTTATTGATTTTTTTTACCGCATCCAATATTTCCTGTTTTGTTTTAGGGCATGCCATTGTAGCAGGTTCATCAAGAAGTAAAGCTTTAGGTTGTTTTGCAAGTTGGCGAGCCATAATAAGTCTTTGCTTTTCACCTCCGCTTAATACGGAAGCGTAATGGTCCTTTTTATGAGTGAGTGAAACAAGCTCCAGAATTTCATCGGCTTCATCTCCAAAATCACTTTCGGCAACTTCAAAATTGGTGTCGCCTTCGTCAAAGTATTCTCGCGCATATAACTTTCTTAAAACGTTTTCCCTCACAGTATCTGGCCATAAACCAAAAGACCTTTGAAGGTGAATTGCAGTGACCTTCTTAAGGTTATTATAATAATATTGAGAAGAATTGGAATCAACGCTGTCGCTACCAACTGTAATGCTTCCAGCGTCAATATGTTCAACACCTCTTAAGGCTCTCAGAAGTGTGGTTTTACCGGAACCGCTTTTTCCCATGATTCCAAGTATTTCCCCTTCCTTAACTTCAAAGCTTACATCCTTTAAGGCTTTTACCTTAGTACCGTCATCAAGTTCATAATCTTTACTTACGTTTTCAACTTTTATCATTCTTAATGCCCCTATAATATACAAATCTTTATTCGTGAAACTATTTATATTTTAATCATTATACAATTAAATTAGTGATTTATATGGCTAGCGAAAATAAGATTCAAGAATATGTTGATAGTTTGGAACAAGAAAAAATTATGATTGAAACACATTTTGCCAATATTGAAAGGATATTGAAGGACAATCCTAAATTGGATCAAGAAAAAGCATTCGGACTACTGTCTAACTTTAACACACTTACTATTCAATATGACCAGTTATGCAATGACCTTATCAAATTTATCAAAATATTCAAAGATAAGGAAGACCAGGAAATTCGTCTTTACAAAACCGATGAATTAGTGGAATTATTGGAAGAAAAAATCAATCAATTGTAATTATAACTAACTGAAATCTTTCCTGTAGCGTTTGTAGTTGAATTTTCAGCTACAACCTTACCGTTTCTTAAAAGCTGTATTGAAAGCTCACCTTCACCATAATCATCTTTTTGAGCTTGGATATATACTTTATCCCATGATGCGCAGTCAAGGGTTATCTCTTCAGTGCCATAACCTATTCTTTCAACGAGATAATTTGGATCTCCCATTTTAGAATACCAAGTACCATTGTATTTAATAACTGCCACATACGGATAAGAAGATGTATGCTCCAAACTTCCATTATCAGTAATAACATTTAAAGATGATTGACTATCCTGTTGAGAGCCATTACTGATAAAAGAAAACAACAACAAAGCAATAATAATAATTCCCAAAATTATGAATATCTTTTTAGCAATGCCCATGCTCCAGCTATTCGGTCTTCTGTTATCCCCACTACTGTTGGGGTCAGCTAGAAGATAGGCACAATTATCACAATACATAGATGTGGGCGAATTGTCATAGCCACATCTTGGACATTTGACCATAGTTATAAAACCTTTTATATTCTTATAAAAACATTATAAAAATACTTATATTTAAACTTAATTGAAAATAGTTTATTTTTTCTAATACTAGATTAAAATTTAGTGATAAAAATTATAGACATTTTCAGCCGTTTTTTGATTCATGCCTTTAATTTTAGCTAAATCGTTCACTGATGCATTTTTTACATTATCAATTGTTCCAAATTCTTTTAAAAGATTAATTTTGCGTTTTTTTCCAATTCCAGGAATATTGTCAAGAGAAGAAGCTTGAATATTCTTACTGCGAAGTTTTCTATGATACGTAATGGCAAATCTGTGTGATTCATCACGCACTTGCTGAAGCAAGTGTAATGCTATATTATTTTTAGGAATAATGATTGGACGACTGGAGTTTGGAATATATATCTCTTCAAATTCCTTTGCAAGCCCAATTATTGGAATATGAGTAAGATTTAATTTTTCCAAAACACCGCAAGCCATGCCCAGCTGACCTTTGCCCCCATCAATCACTATCAGGTCAGGTTCGGGGTCTGAATCGACCATTTTTAATCTGCGGGTCAGCAATTCCTCCATCATTGCAAAATCGTTCGGACCAGGAGTTTCCATTCTGAAATGTTTATACATCTTTTTATTGGGTTTTCCCTCTTTAAAAGACACTTTTGAACCGACAGCAAATTCGCCGGAAATGTTACTTATGTCATATCCTTCAATGACATGAGGTATTCTTTCCAGTTTCAGATATTTCTTAAGCTCTATCAATGCATTTCCCATTTTTTTCTTTTGATGCTTGATGATTTCGGCATTTTTACTTGCCATCTTGACAAGACGCAGCTTTACACCCTTTTGGGGTACCTTAATGTGAACCTTATTTCCCCTCAGGTCGCTTAGCCATTCCTCAAGCAATTGCCTATCATCAATGTCCTCATCCAAAAGAATCTGCTTCGGAACATGCCTGTTGTATCCATAATATTGCTGAATAAATGCAAATAATATCTCCGAGGAAGAATCATACTGGGAACCGCTCATCAGAAAATCATCACGACCAACGATTTTGCCGTTCCTGATTGGCATTATGATGACCACAACCTCGTCTTCATCCTGAGCAATGGCTATTACATCCTGGTCAAGGTCATCGTCAACCAAATCCACAAACTGCTTTTCCATAATCTCTTCAATGGAAGCAATCTGATCCCTTATGACTGCTGCCTTTTCAAACTCTTCATTTTCTGCGGCTTCGGCCATTTCGCGCTTAAGATTTTTGACTATTGTCGAATATTTACCCTGAAAGAACAGGTCAATCTTATTGATAATTTCCGAATATTCCTCTTTTGAGATATTGCCCGAACATGGTGCATAACACAAGTCAATCTGATAGTTGAGACAAGGCCCGTCCATATTGCGGCAGGTCCTTATTTTAAACAATGACTTTAAAAACTTTACAGTCTGCTTAACCGAACCGACATCAGTAAAAGGCCCGTAATATATGCCGTTCTTGGAAATGTTTCTTGTAATCACAACCCTTGGAAATTCCTCATTGGTAATTTTTACATAAGGATATCTTTTATCATCCTTCAGCTGAACGTTATACCTCGGACGATGCTTTTTAATCAAGGTAGCTTCCAGAATCAAAGCCTCTTTTTCCGAGTTTGTGACTATATATTCCAGGCTATCAAAATGACTCATCAATATTTGAGTTTTAGGCCTGTCCAGCTTTTCTCTAAAATAAGATTTAACCCTTTTTATGAGGTTTTTTGCCTTGCCGATGTAGATAATGGTATCCGTGCTGTCGCGCATTATGTAAACACCGGGCTTGCTTGGCAGATTATCGGGAGATTTGACTTTTGTAGACACTTAAAAAACCCCCTAATTAAGTTCAACTGTATCATTGGTTATTTTAACTTTGTTGTTTGCTATCATTAAATCCAAAACACTGATGATTCTATCGGAAGTCTTTTTAGATGTTGACTTGAATCCGAAGTTGCGTGAAGTTTCCTTTGCAACCTGCTTTGGAGTGAGGTTTGGTTTGTGAAGCAGTACCAGTTCAATGTTTTTGGAGATTTCCTCATCTGAAATCAGTTCTATGTTAGGTTTATTTCTTCTTCTAATAAGAATGCTGTTGTTTGTTGCATCGTATAGGAATTCTCCTATTTTTATTATATTACCGGAAGTTTCCGCTTCGTCAATGGCTGCATTGACTGCCTTTTTCAGATTGGAACCTGCCCTTTTAATATTGCAGCTGTCCTTAACCCTTTTGATTACCTCTTTTACATGAATCGGCCCTTCCACATCAACAATATTTACAATGGATTTGGCAACTTCGGCAGATGGCCTTTTATACAAGTCATCAGGAGAATGCAATCCAATGTCTGCCGCTTCAACATAGTCTGTTATGCTGTCTTCGATTTTTCCTTTGCCCGGAAGTTTCTTATCGTCAAATGATTTTAGGGTATTGTTGCTTTGATACCTCTCCTTTTCAATTTCCCTGTAATCGTCATTGGCTGTTTTAATAATATCCTCCAACGCCTGATCTTTTAATTCTTCCCTTCTGTGCTGTTCATGAACTGTGACAATAACGTTCTCATCATCATCAATCTCTTTTTGAAGGGCTTCCATCATCAATTCCCTTTCAATTCTCTTCTCTTCTTTTTCAGCAAATGTCAATTCCTCTTCCTTTTCAATGATGATATGTGAATCATCATCGCTTGGCATATTCAAGTAGTCTTCAGGATTGTATTCTTCAGTTCTGTCGACTACAGAAACATAATCAATTTGAGTAGGATTTTCAATTTCTTTCAATGACCTGTTGATATATTTCATGTCCTTCTTGATTCCTTTAAGGGACTCCCTAACAGACCTTGGCTTCTCATCATCATAGTAGAAATTGTTCTTTCTTAACTTGCTTGTAACATCATTAGAACCTTTATAATAAGTAACTCCATCAGCAGAAACCTCTTCAGGAACTTCCTGCTCAGGAATATCATCAGTTTCCTCTTCCTTGATTTGCGGGTCTTCTTTTAAGACTTCATCTTCCAAATCATTATTTTTAAATACATCATCCATGAATTCACTTACGGCATCATCAACCACTCTTGTTGCCTCTTTTCTAATGTCATCATCAAATTTAAGTGATTCATCAGTGAAAATGTTAAGCTCCTCATCATCCTCATAGTCGAATTTTGGAGTTGGCCTTTCAAGATTTTCAAAATCATCCCCATAGTCATCTTGAGACTCATCAAATGATACGTCATTGTTTAAATCAGGCAATTCATCGTTGAATATATTGAGTTCCTCTTCACCGTTAACAATTTCAGCTTCAACAACAAATTCATCCTTTGGAGCAGGTTTATGCAATTGCTCATCATCTTCCTCAATAACTTCGCTGCGGAATGTTTCAATTTCTTCAGTTTCAAGTTGTGATTCACCTGAAATGACATCAGAAATAAATGAGTTGATTTTATCTTTCATTTTTGATTTTTGGGATGCATTGGTTTTTTCAGCAATTTCTTGTGACTCTTCATTTTGCCCAAATTCTGCTTTTCTGTTTACCTCCTCAGTAAAGTCCTCTTTGGTTTCATACTCTGAGTGGTCAACATAAATGTAATCATCATCAGAACCCAAATCAACCTCAATCTCATCATCAACATTCAAATCAGCTTTTTGTTTACCCGCAGGTTTTTCAGCCTTGTCATCTACATCAAAAATTGGCACTTCCTCATCTTCCAGCACATGCTCATCATCATTGCTGTGATCAACATAAATATAATCATCATCAGAACCCAAATCAACCTCAGGCCCATCAACATCTTCTTCACGATTGGAATTTTCAGAAGCAAATCTGATTTTATCTGAAAAACTTACTTTAGGTTTTTCATCATCATTTAAATCAGATTTCTCTTTCTTAACAGATTTTTTAACTTCATCCTTTGCATCATAAATAACTGGCTCTTCCTCATCTTTTAAAATGCGTTCATCATCATTGCTGTGATCAACATAAATATAATCATCATCAGAACCCAAATCAACCTC
>NZ_JBGVOG010000099.1:0-33907 GCF_045126245.1 Methanobrevibacter sp.
TTGGTCACAATGTGTCTGCAGGGATTGTGATTATACAGGGCCAATCATTGAAGGAAACGATGAATTGGCAGAAGAAATTCATGAAGCTTATGTGGAATCTTTAAAAGACAGTGATGAATAAAAATATTGGGGTTGAGCGAAATGCTAGGATTAAATAATAAAAATCAAGTTGATGAATCTTTTAAAAATCTTCCTAGTGATGATTCATATACTATGGTTTCCGTTTTATTTTCAAAAAATAACAAAATTGGTGTAAATGCATTGTCACTTACAATATTGGATTTAATCAATAAAGGTCAAATCAAATGTGACATTGATTTAGACGATTCATATGGTGTGGGTAAAAAATTAACCCCTGAGGATATGGAAGTCATGAAAAAAATAACTCTCAGAATCTCAAATAAAGGTGAGTTAAAGACTTCCGAAACATTGGCAATTAACTTGCTTAAGAACATGAATAAAAACAAGAAATTCAACTTAAAATCAATGGCAAAACAAACTAACATCACTTCAATCGCCAATAAATTTGCCGATGACTTTAACGAATTCGTCAGGGCTCTTAAAAATGAAAATGATTATGATGGCGAAAATTACAAGGATATTCTACAAAATGCCAAATTAACAAGCAGGGGAAAAGAAATCAAAAAAGAATGGAAAAAATTCCAGGACTATTTAAAGTCAAAAGAATTAACAGAAAAATATCCTCCAGAGTCTGTAGAGGAAAATTCAATGCAAATACTTTATGGAGCATGCTTTGGTATTGAAAGAGATGCATTGGAAATAAGGCAAAACAACACCATCCTAACAGATTTCATTGACAAGGACGGATATAAGTTATTAAATATAATATTCAATAATGCATTGTTGAACGTAAACACAAAAAGAAAAGGCACTGGCATATTTTATGGTGTAAACGATAAATATACTATTCCTGGTGGGGGATAAACCTCCATTTTTTTTTTAAATTAAGTTTAGATATTAAGTGATTTATAAATTAATTTATTTTTTCTAAAAGCATTTCCATATTAAAAACAGTAACACTCATATATTTACTTATATATGATTAAAAATATAATTATAATTATGAATGAGTTTAGCAGTACTGATGAAAAGATAATTCGGGCTACATTTGAAATTCTTCAAAAGGAAGGTTTCACCAAGGCAACTACTAAAAAAATAGCTGCTGAGGCAGGGGTAAACGAAGTAACTATTTTTAGAAATTTTGAAAACAAAAACAATTTGGTTGAGACTACAAAAAATTATTATCTGCAGTTATTCATTAATCAGTTAAAGGAAATCTTTAGATTTGAAGAAGATGATGAAATTGAAGAATATCTCAAAATTTCTTTTTATGGCATTTTAAATCTTTCGGATGAAGATTTCAGCATTATTCGTGTAGCTATGGAAGAAGTTAGAGAGGTTTCTGAGAAAAAGCTTTTGATATCAGAGATTACCGATGTAATATTAAATGAATTAGAAGAATTCTTCAAATTAAAAATAGAAAAGGGCATAATTAGGGAAGTCAATCCTAAATCATTAGCCATCATGTGCTTCGGTATGTTGTTCCAGTCTGTTATATTGTGGAAAATATATAATAAGGATCTTGATTTTGAAACAAATTATTATGCCGATGACTTAATAAATATAATGTTTGAAGGTATTAATCCATAATTCGATCTCCTAATAGATATTTCCGAAACAAATCGAGATATCAATAATTTCTTAAACATGTTAAATGATTGAATAAAAGTTTGTTTATAATTATTTTTTAAAATAAACTTTTTTTTACTATTTTTATATTATTTAAAGATGTAAGCGAGTACTTACATTCGAAAAACTTTATATGTTGACGTTTTCATATTATTTATTGTGCTTGGAATTGAATTTTTAATAATTAAGCACATATTCATAATTAACTCAAACGGTGATAATATGAAATTTAGAAATATATTCATTTTATTATGTGTGTCTTTACTTTTGATGGGTGCGGTTAGTGCACAAAAAAACGTAAATGACTTTCAAGTAGATAAATCTTATAATTCAGCATACTATGGAACCTATAATTCATTGTATTTGAATGAAAAACAAGACTCTGGAATCACTATTTACAAATATTTAGTTGGTGATGTCGATGATGATAATGACGCTTATGATAATTTAATCCATGATGAAGGCCGAGATTATTTGACTCCTGATGATGATATGAAAGTCGATAAAAACGCAGATAATACCGCTAATTTCACAGACAGTGATCATGCACAACACGGTGTTGTTGAAATGGTAAATATCGATGGTGAAGATTTTGTTATTGTATTCTGGGCAAAAGATTCCAGCAATATAAGTAACTCAGATTTAATTTCCCAATTAAATGAATTTAATAAGGAAAATCATCTGGAAGCTATTGCATTCTAATCATCTCTCATTTTTTTTTAATTTTAGATTATTTTACTTTCACATTTTTTTCATTATTTTAGGCCATATAGTTCATTAACATTATATTCGATCAATTCAGATACATTGTAATGGCTGGCTATTCCAATTTTATAGTTTTTGATATTAAATAAATTAAATCTTAAATTCTCATTGTCGTTTTTAAGCTTGATTTTATCATCAATTATTATTTCAAAGCTATCCAGTTTTAAATTCATCCCCAAACCGGTATATTTCATATAGCTTTCCTTTAAAACCCAATATTTGAAAAACTCATCTGGCTTGTTTTTGCTCTTCATGATATTTTCATATTCGCTGTTGTAGAAGTAATGCCGGGCTATGTTTAAATCAATTTTAGGGTCAATATATTCTACATCTGTTCCAACTTCCATATCTGATATTGCACACAAAACCATTTTACCGGAATGGCTTAAATTAAAATGAATGTTTTCATGATTGGATATGTATGCCTTACCATATTTTTCAGTTTTAAAGATAGGATCTGTGATGTTTTGTTCATGCAATAATTTTTTTAAAAGAAGATAAGCTCCGCAACTCAGTTTTTTATCTTTTTCAAATCTGTAAAAATCTATTTTTTCCTGGCGATTTTTAGAAACTAAGCCATAACCCTTTATCAAATCCAATTTTTCTATGTTACAATAAGCTAATTTAATCATTTTTAACAAGTATAAATGATATTGATAATCATTTTAATTCAGATTTCATTATTCTATTTTTTTAATTATTTTCAAGTGATTTTCACCATTAATATACTGATAATCAAGTTTATCTGCCATTTCCTTTGTTAAAAAAATGCCTAGTCCTCCAATATGGGCTTCATCAATATTGTTTGGCAGTGTGGGATTTTTTTTTAAAAGAGGATTAAATTCTATTCCATTGTCTATAAATTCAATAGTTAATGTAGGTTTATCATACTTAACATTGATTGTTAGAAAGTCTGTTTTTGAGTAATTAACGATGTTTGTAAAGACTTCTTCAACTATTAAATCAACTTTAAGATCTTCCTTTAAAATAATTTCATGAATAAAATCAGTTAATTTATATAATTCATTAATATCTACAGTTAGATTTATGGATTTCATTCTATCTTTAAGATTTTATCAAAACCTGACATTCTGAATATTTCATTTATAGTATCATTGACATTTTTAATAGTCATTGGAATGTCATCTTTTTTTAATTTCTTTTGAGTGGCAATTAAAACTCTTAAACCTGCACTTGAAATATATTCGACATTAGTAAAATCGATAATTAAAGAGTCAAAATTACCTAATTCATCATTTATTTCTTTGTCTAAGTCTTGAGAAGTAATGGTATCAATACGACCATCGATACAGAATGTTAATTCTTTTCCATTATAATTTTTTGTAATTTCCATGATAATCATCTTTTAATTGGTTATATTATAATTTATTTGGTTATTAACATTTAAATATTTTGTTATACAAAATTTAAATATAATTAAATTATTTTGGTGAATTTAATGAATTTGTTTAATTTATCTTCGGCACAAAAAATGTTGTTATTTTCAGAGTTAAATAACCCTCAAAACGATTCTTTTTATCTTAAATTTAGGAAAGATTATGATTTAAATGATTTTGAACATGTAAAATCAGCTATTACATATATTTGTCAAAATTACTTAAATTTGCAAATTAAGCATGATGAACATGGCGATTTTAAACAGTATTATGTTCCGGGGGTTGATGTTGAGATTGAAACATTTGATGTAAATGATGAAAACATTGATGAGTTTATTGAAGACTATTTGGATAAACCATTTGACGATATTTTTGATTCTCCATTATATAAGTGGGCTGTTTTAAAAACATTTGATTCAACAATTCTTATTGGTGTTGTTCAGCATATTCTGCTTGACGGAACATCACTTTACTCAATTCTTCCACAGGAAATTGAAAAATACATAACTTGCATAAAAAATAATGAGGAATATTCACCTATTGACTATTCGTATAAAACTTATGTTGATGCCGAAATCGATTATTTAAATTCTGATGAAGCCATTGAGGATAAGAGGTATTGGTTAGATACTTTAAAGGATTATTCTCAGGATTGGTATTCTTTTGATGATTCACAACTTGGATATTTGGAAGTTTTTTTAGATAAAACTCCTAATTTAGGATACTCTCCATTCATTACTGCATTTGCACTTAACTTTTTATATCTTGCAGAATCTAAAAAAGGCAATGTGTCATTTAAAGATTTAGTTTTAAATACTTCTGTTCACGGAAGATACTTTAATCAGGGCGATGCATTGGGAATGTTTGTAAATACAATTCCTCTGAGATTGGAATATGATGAAGAAATAACTTTTGATGAATTGCTGGAATATTCAAAGGCTGTTTTAAAAGAAGGTTTATCTCATGCAAAATTACAATTCAGTGAATATACAACCGATTTGAGAAATGAAGGTATCGATCCAGATTGTATTTCTATGATTTCAATTGTATCAAACTCCACTGATACTGATTCAAAATTCTTAACGCTACAAAATGACATTAAATTTCCGTTGCACTTTAGAATAAACAAGAATTTCTCAGATAAAAAAGGATTACAATCCATATTTATTGAATATGATAAATCTTGTTTTAGTTCAAAAGAAATTGAGTTAATTGCAAGAGGCATTAAAAATTTAGCAAAACAGGTTTATGAAGATTCCTCTAAAAAATGTAGGGAGTATGATGTTAGGGTAGTTGACTTTTTTAAAGCTGAAAATTATTACAATAATTTAATCAGTTCCTTTGATAATCCAACTGCTATTTCACCGGATGTTAGTGGAGATAAAATAAACTATAAAATAATATCTAAAGCAATCGATATTGAAAAATTAAAAAATTTATCAAATATGCATCGTTTATCAAAGAAAAAATTATTGCTTGCAACATTTTTATTTAATTTGACCAAATTCACATTTTCTAAAGATATTTTGATTTCCTATAATCGCGTAGCTACAGGTTACCATTTTAACACTGATTTCACTGTTGAAGAATATTTAAACGATTTTAAACAAAATTTTGAGGAATATAATAATTATCCTCTTTCAAATAATCAGAAATTAAATTTTAAAAGTGAAATATTATTCTTCATTGATTCCTATCACAATGAAGACTATAAATTCATATTTAATTTTGAAAGCGGAAAGATTAACATTTCATATGATGAATCCGTATATTCAAAAGAATTAATGTCATCATTTTTAGAGTCTATGGATGTTTTATTGGATAAATTCGCATCAAATGATGAATATCTTAAAAATATTTCCATTTGCGATACTTTAGATTTAGATGAAGACTTTAAAATTGAACTTGCAAATGAGGGATTAATAAATGAAATCTTTGAAAATTGTGTTCGAGAAAATCCTCAAAAAACAATACTTTATGCTGAAGACGCTGAGCTTACTTATGATGAGCTGAATAAAAAAGCAAATAAGATTGCCAATAGTTTAATCAAACGCGGAGTCAATGTTGAAGATAGAGTAATGTTCATGATGAGAAGGAACAGCGATTTAATAGCTACTGTTTTTGGTATTGTCAAAGCAGGTGCGGCATTCATTCCAATTGATCCAAATTATCCAAAAAACAGAATCAACCAAATTTTGGAGGATAGTGATTCAAAATTTGTCATTACTTCTTCAGAAATTGATTATGATGGTGAAAACAGGATAAACGTTGATGAATTGCTTGCGGAGGAAGATGATTCGAACCCGGATATTCATTTAACTCCGGATAACTTGTGTTTCTTGATTTATACCTCAGGTTCAACCGGAAAGCCGAAAGGCGTTATGATTACTCATAGGGGAATTTCAAACTATATTGCTAATGTTGAAGAAAATGTTCCAATTTATGAGTTAAATCATAAGTGCAACAAGTTTATTTCAATTTCCACTGTTTCGTTCATTGTATTTTTGAGAGAAATATTTGGTACAATATTAAATGGTCTTCCGGTGGTCTTTGCAAATGATGGACAGGCTATTGATCCTTTGGAATTAGTTGGATTGTTTGAAAAGAGCGGTGCTGAAGGATTTGGTTCAACACCAACCAGATTGCTCGAATATTTACAACTTGAAGAAATTCAGAGTGTTATCGGAAACTGCAAGGTAATTATTGTTGGTGGTGAAGGATTCCCTCCGGTATTATTTGATAGATTGTCAAAATACACTAATGCAGATATTTACAACTCATATGGGCCAACTGAAGTAACAATTGCATCACATTATAAATTAATTGATTCACCTAATGTCACTGCAGGATGGAAAATGCTAAATGTGGTTGATAAAATAATGGATATTGATGGAAATCAACTACCTGCTAATGTGTCCGGTGAAATCTATGTTGGTGGTGCAGGAATTGCGAGAGGTTATCTAAATAATCCTGAACAGACAGTAAAAGTCTTTTTAACATTAAACGATATTCCTTATTATAATACTGGGGATTTTGGTAAAAAGGATGAAAATGGGGAACTTTACGTTTTAGGGCGAAACGATACTCAAATTAAACTCAGAGGGTTAAGAATAGAATTATCTGAAATTGAAGGTGCAATCGCAGATTATAAAGATGTAACTCTCTCAAAGGTCGTAGTCAAAGAAATTAACTCTGTAGAACATTTGTGTGCCTATTTCACTGCTGCAACAGAAATTAATACTGAAGATTTAAAACAATTTTTAACAGATTCTCTTCCGGAATATATGATTCCTTCATATTTCACACAACTAAATGAATTCCCAAAAACGCCTAATGGAAAAACAGACTTTAAAAACCTGCCTGACCCGGAGATTGACGTTGATGAATTCATAAAACCAAGAAATAAAATTGAAAAGGAGTTATTTAATATTGTTTCTGATATTTTGGGCATTGAAGAGTTTGGTGTAAATACGGATTTATTCAGCATAGGTTTAACTTCATTATCAGTAGTTAAATTAACTTCAGCAATTTACAATAATTTGAATGTGCAATTGAATGTCACAGAAATATTAAGTTATAAAACAATTGAAAAAATAGCTTCTGAAATCAAAATCACCGAGGATGAAGTGAGGGATGTTCAGGAGTTATATCCATTAACTTCAAACCAACTTGGTATTTACTTTGACTGCATTAAAGATCCAGAAAAATTATCCTATAACCTGCCGAAGAAAATTGAATTCAGTGAAGGCATTGATGCAAATAAACTCAAAAAATCTATAATTCAAACAATTGAAAATCATCCGTACTTGAAGACAAGAATTATTATGGAAAGCGGTGAGATTTACCAACAAAGAAGGGATGATTTAAGGATTGATGATGTAATTGAATTATCAGAAAATGATGATATTGAAGAATTTGTAAAACCATTCAAATTAGATGAAGGGCCGCTATTCAGATTTAGAATTGTAAATGATAATATATTGCTTGCTGATTTCCACCATATCATTGTTGATGGGACTTCTCTAAATATTTTATTTGATGAAATTGCTAAAATTTATGATGGTAAGGACTATGAACTAGAAGAGCTTGATGGGTTCGAATATTCGTTAAATGAAATTAAAACTGAACAATCAGGTTTATATAAGGAAGCCGAATTGTTCTTTTCCAATAAAATAAATGAAATTGATGAAGCAACAATTATAGCCCAAGATATTAAAGGCAATGAAGAAGAAGGCAGTGTAGCAATTGATGATATTTTCATGAATAAGGAAATTGTCGATGAGTTTTGTGAAAAATTGAAAATCAGTCAAAATAATTTATTCTTAGCGGCATTCTCATTTACTATATCCAAATTTGTTTTCAATAGAAAATTATTATTTGCAACACTTTCAAATGGTAGATTCAATCCAAACCAACAGAAAACAGTTGCTATGATGGTTAAAACTATTCCTTTGATGTTTAAATTGAATTCACAATTAAATGTTAAAGAATTTTTTGAACATGTCAATAAAGAATGGTTAAATGTTTTAACTTATTCTGCTTACCCATTAACCAAGATTTCAAATGATTATGATATAACTCCAGAGATTTTGTATGCGTATCATGGAAAAATCATTGAGGATATTGAAATTGGTGGAATGAATGTTGAAAGGCAATCTATTGACTTGGACGATTTGAAATTTAAAATTGCCATCAATGTAGTTGAAGTTAACAATCAATATAGAATATTTTGCGAATACAATGATCAGTTATATTCAAAATCATATATCGATTTATTCTTAAAGAGCATGGAAACAATTTTAAATCGATTTATGGTGGATGATATTGAAAATTTAACTTTGCAGGATATTGCACTTGTTGAAGAAAGTGAAGGTGTCGAATTTGATGAAGTTGAACTTCCGTTCCTCCATAAACGTTTTGAAAAACATGTTGATGAAAAACCAGATAATATTGCTCTTGTTGCAAGTGATGATACATTGACTTACATGGAACTTAATAAAAAGGCAAATAGAATTGCCAATGCCCTTATTGAAAAAGGGGTGAAATCTAAAAGCAATGTTTTAGTCATGCTTCCAAGAACCAGTGATTTAATTGCTTCCATTTTAGCGGTTCTAAAGGCGGGCTGCGCATTTATTCCTATTGATCTGGAATATCCGAAAGAAAGAATTGAATATATTTACCAAAACAGTCAAGCGGATTATATAATTTCCGATGTGGCAGACAATAACATTTTGGACATTAAGGATTTGCTTGAAAACGAAAATACCGATAATCCGAATGTCGATATCTCTCCTGATGACTTGGCATATATGATTTACACTTCAGGATCCACTGGAAACCCTAAAGGGGTAATGATTACTCATAAAAATATATGTAACCAAGTTGAAAATCCTAAATCAAAATATTCTAGTCTTTTATGCATCACAACAATATCATTTGACGTGGCTCTTGACGATATCTTGACTTCACTTTCCAACGGATTAAAATTAATATTGGCCAGTGATTATCAAATTAAGAATCTTCCTGAGTTAATTAAATTAATAGATAAAGAAAAACCTGAAGTGGCTGATGCCACTCCTTCTAGACTTGCATCATACTTGGAAGTCAATGAATTTTGTAGGGTTATTGAATGTTTAAAATGCATGTTTATTGGAGGAGAACAATTTTCAACTAAAGTATTTGAAACCTTCAGAAAATACTCTGATGCCATTGTTTACAACAGTTATGGTCCAACTGAAACAACTATCACTTCAAACAACAAAGATGTTGTGGATGTGGATGATATAACAGTGGGTTATGCGCTACATAACTATATAACTGATGTCAGGGATATTGATGGAAATTTACTTCCTTATGGTGTAATGGGTGAATTATACATTGGCGGTGTTGGTGTTGGAAAAGGATACTATAACATGGAGGAGAAAACAAAAGAAGTATTCTTAACTATTAATGACGTTCCATATTATAAAAGTGGAGATTACGCCGTATCCCGACCGGATGGTGAAATTGAAATTAAGGGAAGAATAGATAATCAGATTAAGTTAAGGGGATTGAGAATAGAGATTGGTGAAATTGAGTCCAATATTTATAAATACCCTAGCATAAAAAAAGCGGTCGTAGTTATTAAAAAAATTAATGATTATGACCATTTATGTGCTTATTATACTGCAGAGGATGAAATAGATGCGGATGATTTAAAACAATTCTTGAGTGAAAGACTAACTTATTATATGGTTCCTACAGTATTTATGCAACTTGAAGAAATGCCGGAAACTCCTAACGGTAAAACTGATGTGAAAAATTTACCCGAACCAATTTTAAATAGGGAATATGTTGCTCCTGAAAATGAGATTGAGGCATTCTTTGCGAATTTATTTGCTGAAATTTTAGGGATTGACGATATAAGTGTAACTGATAATTTCTTTGAAATAGGCGGAACTTCACTTCTTGTAACCAAAATCACTATGGAAGCATTAAATAGAAATTATAATCTCAATTATGGTGATGTATTTGCAAATCCAACCCCTAGACAATTGGCTGAATTCATATTATCGGACAAATCTTTTGAGAAAAAATCAGAAATCAAATATGATTACACTGAAATCAATAACCTGCTTTCTAAAAACACTATTGAATCATTTAATAGTGGGGAATGCGAAGACGGATTAGGCAATGTTTTGTTAACTGGAGCTACTGGATTTTTAGGAATTCACGTTTTACGAGAGTTGATTGAAAGAGAATCTGGTGATATTTATTGTTTTGTAAGATCAAATAAAACATTGACCGGTGAAAAAAGATTGGAATCAATTCTGTTCTATTACTTCTCTGAAAGTTATGAGGATTTATTTGATGAAAGATTGCATATCATAGAAGGGGACATCACCAACTTTGAAGATTTTGAGAAAATCATGCCATATCATATTGATACCATAATCAATTGTGCCGCAAATGTAAAGCACTTCTCATCAGGAACCGATATTGAGGATATTAACTTTGGCGGTGTTTTAAACGGACTTAAATTCGCTAAAATGAAAAATATAAAATATGTTCAAGTTTCGACAGACAGTATTGCCGGTGAAAGTATAGATAATTATCCTCCGGTTGATGTCAACTTCACAGAAAATGATTTATTCATCGGTCAAACGATAGATAATCAATATTTAAGCAGTAAATTTTTAGCTGAACGTGCCATTTTGGAAGCGGCCGTCGAGGATGATTTGAATGTCAAAATCATGAGGGTTGGAAATTTAATGGCTAGAAGTTCAGATAGTGAATTCCAGATTAACTTTGAATCAAATGGGTTCATCAATCGTTTAAAAGCTTTTGTTACTATAGGTAAAATGCCGTATTCAATGTTATTGAATAATGTAGAATTTTCACCTATTGATGTGACCGCTAAAGCTATAGTTGAACTTTCAAAGACACCAAAGGAATGTGTTGTTTTCCATGCTTTTGATTACCATAATGTTTGTTATGGCGATATTTTAGAAATTATTAAAGATTTGGGTTTAAATGTCCAACCTTGTGAAGAAGAAGAGTATAATTTAGCTCTGGATGAAGCATTAGCGGATGAAACTAAACAAAGTGGTGTATCCGGTCTTATCACATCTATTGGTTCAGGTAAAGTTAAGAAAATATGGGTGCCAACGGAAAACAGCTACACTATTCAAATTTTGTACCGTTTAGGAATTAAATGGCCTTTCGTATCTGAAAAATATATTTATAACTTCATCAAGTACCTGGATGATTTGGATTTCTTTAGTAATTAGGTGTAAACAATGTATGAAAGAAATTATGATTTATTAAGAAGCAAATTCAAGGAATTCTTTTTTCCAACTTTATTAACCTCTATGGCAGGCAACATTTGTTTATTTGCTGATGGATTACTTGTTAGTTTCTTAATCGGCGCTGACAATTTATCTGCAATCCAAATCATTACTCCAATAATCACATTTATTAATTTGGTGTATTGGATGATTGGATTGGGTGGAAGTGTTCTTTGTTCAGTTTCAAAAGCGGAATTTGATGAGGAAAGAAGCAATAGTTATTTTACAGTTTCAATTATTTCGCTACTTGTTATCGGAGTTCTTTTCACGATAATATGTTTGATTTTTGCTCCGGAAATTATTAGGGCTTTATGTTCTACAAAACCGGAATTATATTCATTAGTTGCTCAATATTATTATGTAATAATTTTTGAAATGCCATTTTTATGTTACGTAATGAGTTTATCTTACTTTATTCGTGTAGATGGTTTTCCTAAATTAGCCTTTAGGGTAATATTAATTTCGAATATCATAAATATTATCTTTGATGTAATATTCATGGGAATATTTAATATGGGTCTTGGAGGGGCAGCATTATCCACTGTTGTCGGTTACGGTATCGGTTCCATTATTATTTCTTATTACTTCTTTAAACCTACAAGAACTTTAAAATTCATTAAACTAAAAGCAAAATCCTTCTTTACTTACCTGAAAAACATTTCAACTTCAGGATTCTCTTCCGCTTCAACTCAACTATATGAAACTATAAGAATATTAATAATTAATGCATTAGTAGGATATTACTTCGGCAAAGGCGGAATTGTTGCATTCGGTATTTGTTTAAACAGTTTGTTTATATTGTTCATATTTATAATTGGAACTTCACAAACCATGTCTCCGATAGTATCGGTTTACTTTAAGGAAGAAGACTACTCCGGAGTGGATTATGTTGTCAAACGTTCATTGAAAATCCTTTTGGTTTCAAGTTTAATATTGTCTGCTTTATTCATTATATGGCCTCAATCTTTGTTAATGTTATTCAGTGTTAAAGATCCTGTAGATGTTCCTATTGTTTTAAATGCAGTAAGAATTTTTTCAGTAAGCTATGTTGGAATGGCAATTGCATTCTTTTATACTTTTTACTCTCAAGCAATACAAAAAAACAAAATATCTACATTAATCTCATTACTTGAAGGATTAGTTATTCCTGTTATAGCGGCAGTAGCATTACCTCAAATATTCGGAGGAGTCGGTATTTGGATTGCACTCGTGGTTACAGAATTTATAACCGTATTATTCATTTTTGCCTATTCAAGATACATTAATCGTAAAACAAATGGGGAATACTCCGGTTTCTTTATTAACAAACATAATGATGAGAAAAATGTATTTGAGTATACAATTGAGGGAAATGTGTCACAAGCAGTTGATTTGTCAAATAAAGTTCAAGATTATTTATCCAGAAACAAATCTGCAACTTTGGTAAGTTTAGCCATTGAAGAGATGCTGGTAAATATCATCAACATTAACGAAAGTGTTGATTCAATTGATGTGATTGTTAGAGATAATGATGAGAATATATTAATATCAATTAAAGATACTGGAATTGATTTCAATCCTGTAATTGAAAATGACAATCTTGAATTTGACAATATCAGTGTTTTAAATAAAATCGCGGATAAAATTGATTACTCAAGAGTATTGGGATTGAATAGTACTGTCATAACAATTAAAAATTAATGTAAATTTAACTTAAGTTGATTAATATGTCCGGTAAAAAATCATTCATTGCAAAAATAGAGGAAGCTATTTTAAAGTCTACTAAACTTAAGTTTATGGATTCAAAGGATAATGTAGATGATTTTCTAAATGATAAATTAAACTCTTTTGACAAACCTCCGAAAAGCATTTTCAAAAGCGTTGACTTTAATGGAACTCAGGTTTTCACTTTCGGTGATGAAAATGCTAAAAATACTGTCCTGTACATACATGGTGGAGCTTACGTTCTCGAAATAAATTATCAGCATTTATTATATTGCTTGTTGCTATCAAGAAAATTGGATGCTTATGTATTAGCGCCGGTTTACCCGCTCGCCCCTAATCATAAAGCTGATGAAACATACGAGATGATTACTGAGCTATATGAAATGTTAATGCCGAGAGGTAATTTGACTTTAATGGGCGATTCGGCTGGAGGGGGTTTCATCCACTCATTTTGCCAATATTTAAAAACTGTAAATCTGCCACAGCCCCAAAGGATAATAACATTTTCACCATGGGTTGACCTTTCTATGAGTAACCCTCCATATGACAGTGAAAACGATCCGATTTTGGGCGAAATTGGTCTTAAGGAAATAGGCAAATCATGGGCAGGTGATTTGGGCACACAAGATTGGAAAGTAAGTCCTTTATTTGGAGATAACACCAACCTGGCCGACACATTAATCTTTGCAGGGGAAAATGAAATATTTTACAGTGATATTAAAAGATTTGCTGAAAATCTCAAAAAGGATGGTGTTGATGTAAGATTAATCACAGGTTCGGGTTTGTTTCATATTTATCCTCTGTTCCCGATTCCCGAGGCAAAAGAAGCATTCAAAGAAATGAAAAAAGAGATAATGGACTAATTATCTCATATACAAAATATATTTTCCAAATCTTGGGATTCTATAGATAATTACAACTGCAGCATAACTGAAGATTATCAATAAAATCCAGAGGATTATTGCTTTTACAGGTTCTGAATAAGGCAATTGAACGACGACTGGAAGCAGTGGCAATCTGAATAGGTTGTGCACTAAAAATACTGCAAATGAATATTTTGACAAGAATGTAACAAGTGGATATGCTCTAACTTTTCCCTTTCTGGAACATAATTCAAATAATGCAAATGATCCTGTTAGAATGAATGGGAATTCATACCATAATGAAAAGTTGTAAGTTTTTGTAAATGCATAATATTGGAATAAGATACATATTGCAAATGATATGATTGTAATAAGTATTAATTTCCAGCTTGAAACATTTTTGAACTGTCCTTTTTTAACCAGATATCCCAGAATTATGTAAATTCCATAGATTCCACCACTAAAACCAAGACAATACTGGATGTTCACGTTTTGAATGCCGTGCATATCCAACACCAGTGTGATAAATGGCAGGAGGAAAGCTAGAAGTGTAAACACAACCGTGGCCTGCCAGATAGTGTCTGTATCAAAATGTCTGATTGCACTTGCAACAAACGGCATTGAAAGGTACATCCCAATAATCATTGGCATATACCACATATGGCTAAAGAACAGGTTTCCTGCTTCACTGTAATTAACTAGGCCGCTTCCAACTGTAATGAATTGCAAACTGAGTGCATAGATTGCCGCCCAGATTACTGTAACAATTATCAATCCTTTACAATTTTTCTGCCAGAACTTACGGACACGCTCATCATCATATGTCCGGTCTAGCAACAGATAACCTGTAATCATTAAAAAGAACGGAACGCCAATACGGCCAATAAACAATGATGCAAAATTGAATACTCTTGAATATATTGTGTAATTCAGTATTGCATCGGATGATATAATAAAAATCCCATCAGTTGCATGAATATATAAAACGGTTAGGATGGCTATTGCCCGTACAAGATCAATCCATTCAACTCTATTTTTACCCATTAGAATTCTCCAATAATAAGTATATATTTTAATATTAATTTTTAATTTAAAATAAATATTTTGAAAAATTCTGTTTTTAAAGTTTTTTTGAGATTAAAATTTATAAATTAATCAAAATATTAAATAGAGATGAAAAAGATAATTTAATAAGTAATATTAATTTTTAAGGAATGGATAATATGGTTAAAACTTATGTTTTTGGACATAAAAGTCCAGATAGTGATTCAATCACTTCAAGTTTAGTGATGGCTAACTTAGAAAAAGAATTAGGTAACAGTGAAGTTAAAGCTTATAGATTAGGTAACGTCAACAAGGAAACTGAATTTATTTTAAATTATTTGGATATTGAAGCACCTGAACTTTTGGAAAGTGTTGATGATGGTGCGGATGTCATTTTAGTGGACCACAACTCCCCTGCCGAATCTGTAGACAATCTTGAAAATGCAAACATTTTAAAAGTTGTTGACCATCATAAATTGGCTCTGGAAACTTCATATCCGTTATTCTTAAGATTTGAACCTGTTGGATGTACTGAAACAATTTTATGCAAATTATATGAAGAAAACGGCATTGAAATTTCAAAGGAAATTGCAACATTGATGTTGTCTGCAATCATTTCAGATACATTACTTCTAAAATCTCCAACAACTACTGATGATGATAAAAAAGCAGTTGAAAAGCTTTCAAAAATCGCAGGTATCGATGCTGAAGAATACGGTTTGGAAATGCTTAAGGCAGGAACTGACTTGAGCAGTTTTTCCATTGAGGAAATCTTGTCTTTGGATGCAAAACAGATTGACTTTAAGGAGGTCAAATCAATTGTAAACCAGGTCAATACTGCCGATATCTGTGATGTTATGGTCATGAAAGATGATTTGGAAGAGGGTATGAACAAAATAATCCAAGAAGAGAACTTGGATTTATTCATGCTTTTGATTACCGATATTGTCAATAGCAACTCTCAGGTAATTGCACTTGGTAAAAATGCAAGTTTAGTTGAAAAGGCCTACGGTGTTAAATTAGAAGATAACACAGTTTTACTTGAGGGAGTTGTTTCTCGTAAAAAACAAGTAGTGCCGATAATGACTGAAAATGCATAATTTTTAGGTTTTTCTAAAATCAAGCATTATTGTGTTAATCATATAAAGATTTATAAAGTAGTTTAATAAAAGATATAATTAGATGTATTTTTGGTACATCTCTAATCAATCCGTTTTGGATATTATTAGGCGGAGAGCATAATTAAATAAATTGTCTAAAAATTGGACTTAGAAACTAACAATTAATTATGCTTTTCAACTTTTTTTATAATATTTTTTTTAATGATAAGGGTGTTATAATGAAAACACTTGAATGGGAAGATAATAAATTAAAACTTATTGATCAAACAAAGCTTCCTGATGAATTGTCTTATGTTTATTGCGACACTTATCAGGATGTTATTGTAGCTATTCGTGATATGATTGTTCGTGGAGCTCCGGCCATTGGAGTTTCCGCTGCATTTGGAATGGCCCTTGCAGATATTGAAGGCGTCGATTTGGATAAGGCTGCAGAAGAAATTAAGGCTGCAAGACCAACGGCGGTTAATCTATTTTGGGCTGTTGATAGGGTGCTGAACAGTGATGACCCTCTTGAGGAAGCCTTGAAAATGTATGAAGAGGACATGGCAACAAATAGGGCTATAGGAAAATTCGGAGCGGAAGTCATTGATGATGGAGATACAATCCTGACTCATTGTAATGCGGGTGCTCTTGCCTGTGTTGACTATGGAACCGCTTTAGGTGTTATTAGGGCAGCTCATGAGCAGGGAAAAAACATTAATGTGATTTGTGATGAAACTCGCCCACGAGGTCAGGGGGCCAGTTTAAGCGTGTGGGAAATGCAGCAGGAAAACATTCCGGTTAAATTAATTCCTGATGTGGCTTCAGGATTTTTAATGTCACAGGGTAAAATAGATAAAGTGGTTATTGGTGCGGATAGAATTGCAAAAGGTGGCGTTGTAAATAAGGTTGGTTCATTTATGGTTGCGCTGGCAGCAAAACATCATGACATTCCATTTTATGTTGCGGCCCCTTATTCTACTTTTGACAATGAAATATCTATTTTTGACACTATCATTGAAGAAAGGGACGGCGATGAAGTAAGGTATTATGGAGGAGCCAGAATCTGTCCTGAAGGAACAGAAGTGATTAATCCTGCATTTGACATTACTCCAAAAGAGTTCATTACAGGCATCATCACTGAAAAAGGAATTATTGATCCAATTTAATGTTTTAAATTTCTTAAAACATTTTTTTTTTAATTATTTTTGATTTTACCGTCAATCGCTACATGCCATTCGCCGGGTGATGTTGATTTAACTTTGCGGGTATTGATGATTTCAACTTCCTTATTTTTCTTTAAGCATGCTTCTTTTAGTCGTTTTATTCCACTGTCATATGAATCGGAAAATTCATAATAATTGATTATCCCTTCCTCTTCAATCAAATCGACTGCAAGGTCCAGGAATGTATATGCTAGCCCGGGCAAGTTCATGATTATTCTATCAAATTTGCATTTAAACCCTTCACTTACTTTGCCAATATCTCCGGTGAATGTTTCAATATTGCCTTTCAGTTTATTGAGCCCGATATTTTCATTCAGATATTTGATTGCTGATTCATTAATGTCAACTGCGGTAATGTTCACATTCCTGTTTTTTGCAATAACTATTGGAAATGGTCCGATTCCACAGAACATGTCAAGTATTTTTTCACCATCTTCAACGCTTTCCATTACTCGTTTTCTTTCGGTTGCAAGTCTTGGTGAGAAATAAACTTCGCGAACATCCAATTTCAATCTTGCGCCATGCTCCTTGTGTATTGTAACGGAGTCATCAACTCCGGATAAAAATTCCAAATCCCGCACACGTGTTGTTCCTTTGACTGCACTCTTTTTCATATAGATGGATCTTCTTTTTGTAAACTTGAGTGCCGCATCACCAATTATCTGTTTTTTATCCTCCAAATCTTCAGGAATTTCCAAAATGACAATGTCTCCTATTGTGTCAAATGAGGTTCTAAGATTTTCAATTTCTTCAAGGGTCAGCTCATCTTCAAGCAATTCAGAAAAATTATGGGGCACTTTCTTGATTGCTTCCAAGGTAATGTCAACAATCTCATAGCCATCAACATCCTCATTAATAGGAATGTATCCGAAATCATCTTCAGCCTTTATTCGAAAGTCCATATTCATGAGACCCTCTTCCATTAATTTTATACGGATATCATTTAATTGGTTTAATGGAACTTTTACACATTTCATAAAGTCTTTTATGTTTAAATTATTATATAAGGTATGTGCTAAAATTTCAGAAATGATTCTAATAAGAGAATTATTCAATCATGATTAAAGTGATGGGTGTAATTTGCTAAAAGTATGGTCTTAAATAATTTTTTAATTTAACGTATATCTCGGCAAGTGCAAAAGAAGCAAAAATAACAAATAATAAAACTGCGATTGCAATGAACAGATTGGTTTCGATGAAGAGATATGGATTCAAAAAGGTTAAAGAAAGAATCAATATCCATTGGATAATATAGGTTATTGTAACGTTTGCACTGGCTCTTCTAACAAGATTAATGATTTTTTGAGGACATTTTTCGGATATGAAGTAGAATACAGAAGCAATAAAAACGGCAACCATAATTAAAATGAAAATGTCGGGGATGGATATGTGCAGATAGGCTAATTTTTCAGGAACGGTACCTCCAGTAACAGAAAACATTCCTTTCAAAGACAAAAATCCTACAATTACCATTATAAGGATCATGATGCCTGATATTTTTAAAATATTTTTATATAATTTTTCTTTATTGTTGCATCTAATTAGATTCTCACCAAACATCATTCCACAAACAGGCAAAATAAACCAATTGAAAATAGGAAAACAGCTGACAATATAGTCGCCAACGGTTTCTAAGAAGTGGCCCAAGAGTTGATTTAGATACATGTTGGCAATTGTAAAGTCAGGTGTATAAGTTGCAATTAAAGATAATAAAATACTTATCAAAAATATTTCGATTGTTCTTACATTTAATTTTTTAAGAATTCCGATTAGAATGAAGCTTAATCCGGCAAATTGTAGGATATCATTTGCTAAAAAAGATAATAGGGCATATTCCAATGGCACTCCGGCACTATAATTGGAAAGGAAATATATTGTATTTACTATTAAACCCAATATCAATAACTTGATTCCCCTAATAATAAACTCTCTTGGCGCATTATGTCGGGTATATACCATTCCAATTCCCATTGCAAACATGAAAATGGGAGCGGAGCATTCGCATAATATGAAGAGGATGAGAATTTCACTGTTGTAATCAATATCTCCAAATGTACAAAAAGCAAAATAGTGGGTAACAATCATCAATACAATCGCAAAAACTTTTGCAAAATCCCATTCATTCTGTCTTCCGGAGTTTACCTTTTCGCCACTGAAAATGTTTTCCATAAGGATATTATGTCTTTTGTATATTTTAAATTTAGTTTTAGAACATGCTTTAGAGATTCAAAAGAAAGCTGTTTTCATTAGTGGTGTCTTTTAAATTGGAAGTTGTAAAAGCTTTATATAATTTTTGAATATATATAATAATATGTTTTATTTAGTGGGTTTAGGATTATTTGATGAAAAGGATATTTCTTTAAAAGGTTTGGAATGTTTAAGGAATGTTGACAAGATTTACGCTGAATTTTTCACATCAAGATTATTCGGTTCCAGTTTTGAAGCTATTGAACAGTTAATCGGAAAGGAAATTGAAGTTTTGGTTAGGGGTGAAGTTGAAGAGGAATCCAAATTCATTGAAGAGGCCAGAACTGCAGATGTTGCTTTAATCACCGGTGGAGACCCTTTGATTGCAACAACTCATAGTGATTTCATTGTTCAGTGCTCTAAAAATGGAATAGATTATGAAATTATTCATGGATCTTCAATATTATCTTCTGCACCTGCCATTTCAGGTCTTCAGGGATACAAATTCGGTAAAGTAACCACAATTCCATTTCCGGATTACAATTTTTATCCAAAATCTCCTTATGAAGCTATTGAAGAGAATTTGAAGATGGATTTGCATACTCTGGTTCTGCTTGATATCCAGGCTCACAAAGACAGGTACATGACAGTTAATGAAGGTTTGGAATATCTGATTAACATTAAAAATGACCTTGACCGCGAGGGATTGATTACGGAGGATACTTTGGCCATGGGCATTGCACGCGTAGGATCCAGTGATGTGGTTGTAAAGGCAGGTAAAATCAAGGAATTAATTGATTATGATTTTGGAGGTCCTCTCCATTGTATTGTGATTCCGTCAAAACTCCATATTGTTGAAGCGGAATATTTGGTTGAGATAGCCGGAGCTAATCCGGAAATTCTCAATGAAAATTAGTTTAAAGGGGGGAGTGGAAGTAGTAGTGTTTTTATCTACTTCCTTTTTTTTTAATGAAACATATTCTAAACATTTTTTTGGAGATTATAAAATGGTTGACTGATGTTCACATTAGACATGAAATTTACTTCACATCGATTATTAGTTATATTTTTATATTATATAAATGTTTTTATTTTATTTTACATTTTTTTCTTAATTTTTTTGTGTATTTGTTCAGCAATATTTTTTCATTAATCATTTTGAAGTAATAAAAAATCATTTTTAATGCTTTATTTTTATTTTTTTCGATAATTTTTATACACTTCATTTATCTATAATTTAAGCATGAATTTTTTGGCGTTGTCGGGTTGGATATGATTGCCAATCCATTTTTCAAATCAAAAATATTTAATAAGGTAAAGCAATAAACAATTAGTATATAATGGGGTGAATAAAATATCAGTTCATGAACGTTTGCTTCTTCTTGAAAAAAGAAATAATAAATTGAAATATTTATTGTTGCATGATAAATTGAAATATGGCAATTATTCATATAAACCCCTTGAAGATAAGATATTGCTTATTTTGAATGAATATAAAATCAATAAATCAATTGCATTGTCTGCATTTGACTGTGGAATCAATCCTCGTTTGGCTGTTAAGTGGTTTGCTGAAGGTCAAAAAGGAAATCCCAATTTTAAAATATTTTATTCTGGAATAAAAAGAGCTAATAACTGGTCTGCTCCTGTTGATGAAGTTGTTCACGAGAAAAATTATGAAATTGAAAATATTGGTGAAAGTTGGGTATATACCACTTATGTTGATGGTGAAAAGATATCAATCATCTCATCCGATTTGAATCATTTAAAAGAAAAAGTCCTGAATGGGAATCTTCCGTTAAGTTAATTTTTTCCTAATCAACCTCAATTTCACCATAACAATGTTTTCCATTCACCAAGCTTTTTTTTATACTATATAAAAGGTAGCACCACAATACTCGAGATAGAAATTCTCATCTCCTTCAAATTCACATTCAACCCTATGTGCTCCTTGGGGTAAATGATAGTTAATTAATCCGATTATAACATTATCAAAATCCGGGTAAACTGTAGTTAGATATTCCCCATCCAAATAAATTTTTAAAGGACCATGAAAATTAGGATCAAAAGTGATTTCAAAGCGTATATCGTCATTTTGAGAATAGATGCCGTCGACATTGTTCACAAAAAACATATGGAACCTGGGATATTTTTTACTAAAACTATTCAAATCTTTTAAGTTCTGAGTATCATTGATTTTTAAACAGGTATTATTGTTTCCATTTTCATTTATCTCTGTTGCAATTACAGGAGATAAGCAACAGATTAAAATTATCAGGGATAAGCAGATTATTTTTATATGTTTCATATTTTTCACAACTTAATTTTTAATTCAGATTATAGAATATTGGGGTGGATAATCAATGATTATTTTAATAAGAATTATGTTATATAAAGTTTTCTAAAAATTAGTTAAAAAGTATGCTATTTTTCTAAAATTGAAAAGTAAAATTGTTAATTTGTATAAAAATTAACTATAATAAATAAATATTATTTAATTTATCCATGTATGTGAATATATTTTTTTTAATAGAAATGATTAATATTCAATTTGTATACAGTATGTATGAGGAAAAGATATTTTTTGGAGGAAAAACATTCATGCTAAATAAAAAGATTGCGGTGCCTGCATTAATTATTTTGTGTTTATTGGCAATATCAAGTGTTAGTGCAAGCGAAATATCTGATGATGCATCGGATTTGCTCGGTAATGATAATGAAGTGTTGAAAGGTAATTCTGATGGGACATTTACGGATTTAGCTAATGAAATAGTTAACGCAACAGGTGAGTTGAGTTTAACTAGAAATTATGTTTATAGTGATGATGATTCTGATTATAAGGATGGAATAATTATTGATAAAGCAATAAATATTGATGGTAATGGGTTTACAGTAAATGGGAATAATCAATCAAGAATATTTTATATTGTGTCTTCAAATGTAGTTTTAAACGATATTTGCTTTATGAATTCTTATAGCTCCAGTTCAGGCGGCGCTATCTATGGAGGATGTAGTGCTGTTAACTGTACTTTTATTGGTAACTCCGCTGGTTCTAATGGCGGCGCTATGTCCGGCAAGGGTTCTTCAGCTGTGAACTGTACGTTTAGGGGTAATTCTGCTAGTTCTGATGGTGGTGCTATGTATCAGGGTTCTGCTTTCAACTGTACTTTTATGGGTAATTCTGCAGGTTATGGCGGCGGTGCCATGTCCAGCGGTTCTGCTTTCAACTGTAATTTTGTGGATAATCCTGCAAGGTATGGTGGTGCTGTGTCCAGCGGTTATGCTGTGAATTGCACTTTTACAGGCAATTCTGCATGGGATTTTGGAGGTGCCATGTCAGGTAAGAGTTCTTCTGCTGTGAACTGTACGTTTAGGGGTAATTCTGCAAGGGATTATGGCGGGGCTATGGCTTATGTTTCTTCTGCTGTGAACTGTACTTTTATGGGTAATTCTGCAATTAATTATGGCGGTGCTATCTATGATGGTTCTGCTGTTGACTGCACTTTTGTCAATAATTCCGCAATTAATTATGGAGGGGGCGCCATCTTCAGCGGTTATGCTGAGAACTGTACATTTGTCAATGATGATGTTGTCGGTGTGGAAACTGTGAACTGTACTTTTATTCCTGCGGCAACTGTCATTACTGCCCAAGATTTAACCACTGTTTATGGTGTTTCTAAAAAATTAATTATAACATTGATGGACAGTGAGGGGAATGTTCTAAGTGGGGCTCAAATTTCCGTACTATTAAATAATAAATCTTATAATGAGTTCACGGATTCCAATGGTGAAGCTTCAATTACAATTCCGGATGATCTAAATCCAAACAACTACAAAGCAACTATATCTTATGCCGGAGACAGTGAATATCTCCCATCAGACACAACAGCAAATATTGCAGTGAACAAAGCTGCAGTTGACATCTCTGCTACTGCAGACAACAATGAAATCATCGCCACTTTAACAAATGAAGCTACAGGTAAGCCAATAACTAACGCTGATGTTCAAGTCAATGTTAATGGTGCAACCACCACAGTCAAATCCAATACCAAAGGTCAAGTAAAAGTATCAACTGCCGATTTGCCTTTTGGAAAATACATTGCAACGGTTTCTTATGAAGGTGATGATAAATATGATCCGTCCAATACTACTGTCGATATTGTTGTAAGCAGGATTCCCACTGCTGTTTCAGCTGTCTATGATGCAGACGCTAGCAGTTTGGTTGCCACTTTAGTTAATGGTGCTACCGGCCAGCCAATTTTGGGTGCTACTGTAAGTTTTAAAATCAACAATGCTGCTTATAAAGTTAGCACTGACAACAATGGTCATGCCAGACTTTCCACTAAGGATTTGCCTTTAGGCACTTATGATGGGACTGTTTCTTATGGGGGTAATTCCAAGTATAATCCTTCATCCGCATCTTTAAGCATTCCTGTTAGAGCCAATACAAGTTTTGATGTCGTTTATTATGCAGGCGATAAGACTTTAATTGCAACTTTGGTTAATGGAGGTTCCGGCCAGGTTATTAAGGGCGCTACTGTGGCTGTTGTTTTAAATAATGTGAGAAGTACTTTAAAAACAGATGTTAACGGTCAGGTTAAGGTTTCTACCAAGGATTTAAATTCTGGCGTTTATCCTGTTGTCGTTTCTTATGCAGGCAATTCTAAATATAATCCAGCTAAAACTACTTTGGATATTGTTATTGGTGTGAAAACCAGTATTTCAGCCGTTTACAAAAATGGTATTTTGACAGCTACTTTGACTGACAAGGCTACTGGCAAAGGCATTAACGGTGCGGATATTCTTGTCAGCTTTGGAGATGCAAACTACACAGTTAAAACCAATTCCAATGGTCAGGCGAATGCTTCAACAAAAGATCTAACTCCGGGAGCATACGCTGCTACAGTATCTTATAATGGGGTGGGAGATACTTCTTCCAATACAAGCATTCCAATTGAAGTTAAAGTTCATGCATATTTCATTGTTGAAGATGTTTCTCTAGAATATAATGCTAATTCTGAGTTAGTTGCTACTTTAGTCAATTATGCTACAGGAAAAGGAATTGTCGGAGCTAGTGTTGGATTTAAAATAAATGGCAAATCTTATGCTGCTAAAACTGATGCTAATGGTCAGGCTAAAGTTAATCTTCCAGGATTAAATCCGGGTACTTACAATACTGTTGTTTCATATAATGGAAATGCCAAATATAATCCTGCAAAAGAAACATTTGACGTTGTTGTAAACAAAATAACAACCAGCATCTCAGTATATTATGACAGCCAAAACAATGAAGTTGTAGCTACATTAATTAATGAGGCAACTGGCGGCACTGTTAAAGGAGGTACTATCGGTATTTTCCTAAACAATGTCAAACATATTATTGTAACTGATATGGGCGGCCAGGTAAGGCTCTCACTTGGTGATGTGGATTCTACTTCATTCACAGCTTACGTTACATATGCAGGAAATACCAAGTATCTAGCATCAACCAGAACACTAACTCCATTGGAAAACAAAATAGAATCATACATCTCAACAGCCTACAACAAGGAAACTAATGAGGTGGTTTCTACTTTAATCAACAAAGCTACCGGTAAAGGTGTTGTTGGGGGAACTGTAAATATTGTAGTAAATAATATTAGAAACAATATTAAGACAGATGCAAAAGGTCAGGCGAAAGTTTCTATTGCAGATTTAACTCCAAATGTATATAAAGTAGTTGGTTCATATGCTGGAAACACAAAATACACAGCAACAACAGAAACAATATATATTGTAAAAACATAAAAGGAGATTCATTCTCTCCTTAACTTTTTTTATTTCATAATTTTATTAGATTAATCTGATGTCTATTCTTAAAACTTATTTGATATGGACTAATTCTGTTTTAGTTATACAAATAATTCTGTATTAATGTATATTTTTAAAATAGCATGTTAATTTTATCAGTTTTTCATAACCAATTATTCCAAAATATTCATGAATCATCCTGAGTGGGAAATTGATACAATTATTAAGGCTGTAATTAAGTACTATCCTTTCTATAAAGTTCCGAAAATGGTTTCAGAAGCTTATGCTTTAGCATTACAAGTCAAAGGGGATGAAATGTTATATAAAGATGGTTTAACTGAAGAAGAGGTAAGTGGATATATTACCTATCATCCTGACCGCATATTCCCAGGATATGATGATTTTCCTGGACGTAGTTAAAATTTCATCATTTCAACAGATTGCTCATTGTCAATCGTTGATTTGAAATTAATTTTTGAGGATGTGTCACGCTCAGGGAAGGGGTTGGTATTAACCCCCACATTCATCTTTAAAACATTTTTTTTTAATAGCAAACCATTTTCATTTTATCCATACAATATTCATTTTCACACCTTAAAATGACTTCAAAATACACTAATAGGTTTATTAACTATTATAAACAATCTATTTCTATGTCTAAAAACAAGCGCGTTACAATCAGCATCAATAATGACATCGACTTGAATTTTCGCAGATTGGCCTCCTCCAAGATGCTGTTCAAGACTGGATGGTATTCGAGAGCTATTGAAGAGGCAATGTTGTTGTGGATTGAAAATGAAGATAAATGATTAAAATTATTTTTTTTCTTTTTTTCTTTTTTTAGTATCGATAAATAATTAACTATTTAAATTAAACTAATCTATTTATTAATATAGAGTGGTGTTTTAAATGGAAAGTGATGAATTTCGTACTGTTAGAGTTTATACAAAAAAGTACACTAGTAAAGATAAAGATGGAAATACTGTAGAAAAAGAGTCTCAACAAAAGCAGGTCAGCCTTAAAAAAGAAGATCAATTTGAGGACAATGACCTGGTTAAAGTTCTTGCGCAAAAAGACTATGAGGACTTGGTCAATAATCAGTTTTCCGAAGAAAAAATTGAAGAGTTTAATAGGACAATCCAAGAAAAGGATGATGAAATCGCCGTATTGCAGGATCAAATACAAACTCTTAAAGGCTCATTTTTTGATGATGTTGATTCTCTAAAGGAACAATTGACAGATAAGGAAGAACTCCTAAAGGCTAAGGATGAAATTCACGAGTTAAACAAAAAAATTACTAGAATAGATGATGAAAGGGTAGCTATTTTTAAGGAACTTGACTATAAAAATAAAATGATTTTGGCATATAATGTTGAACTCAACAAATCAATTTTAAATGCCATCAATGTTGTAATCGATGAAGCCCGTGACAATATCAACAGAAGAAACGCATTGCTTGTAAAGGATTTGGAGAAATCCATTGAAAAATCCAAACATGACGTCAATGAGAAGAATAAAGCTATAGCATATGATATAAAAAGCACTGTTGAAGACATGAATGAACAAATCAGAAACACAAGCACTCTTAAAATGATATTAAATAAGCATAAGATTAACTTGAGGGTGCCTACAGACGATTTGCTCAAACCTTTTGACTTTGACTTTGACGTTCAACAGTTGCTTTCAGGACAGGCTTTGGAGCTTGATGCTGCTGAGATTTTAAAGGAAGTAATGCCTAAGCTTCCGGAACCATTCTCAAAATATATTGACACAATTGATGAAGCTCCCGAAACGATTGATGTTGCATCAAAAGAAGAGGATTAGTTTATGCGCACTTTCAACACAGGCAAGATTACTTTTGAATATCCAGATGAATGGGAAGTTGAAAAAGCCGATATCCTGACCAATCCCGACTGTATTGCCACTCTATCTAAAGGTCAGGATAATCTGATTAATGCAGTAATGTTTCCAACCGCAACCAATCTTGATGATTATAAAATATTCATGGAAGATGCCATTTCAGATGATGGCGGTGTAATAATTTCATCTGATTTTGTCCAAATTGCAGGCATGGATGCAATAAAGCTGCATGCAAATATGGATACTCCCGAAATCAACTTTGATATTCATACATATGTCTTCATTGAAAAGGGAGACATTTTCATTTTTGAATTGAGGACATTGGATGTTTCCGGTGAGGCTGAAAGACAATTTAAAAATATTATTGAATCATTCAGGATTCTAAAATAATTGGGTGTACTCAAGCAGATAGTCCATTTGTGTCCTGTCAAGAATTTTTAGGGTTGAGACATTTTGGGGTATTGTTCCTGAGCGCTCTTCCACTAAATTCCTCAAGGAATTATTTTTCATGTGGGCATGGATTTCCTTTATAACAAATTCCATATTTTCCACATTCTTTTGTTCTAACTCTTTTTGTGTGATGTTTTCATAAATGGGGTATTGGTTTAAGTCATATGCTTTTGTTGGTGTCTGCAATACGTTTAAATGACTATAATAGTTTGTTGAATCGGCTAAAAATCCGTCTATTCCCATATATGTTAAAATAGGCATAAATGAAAGTTCTGCAAATGAAAATATGAAGTAACTACTTTTTTGAGCTTCTTTTTTAAGTGAAACAACGATTTCGACTAACTCTTTTGGATTGGTCAATAAAGCATCTCCATTGGCTATAATGAATCCATTATAACCGATTTCCTCAAGCTGTTTCATGCATTCAATTCTTAAATCGATATACTTTGAACCCTGAATCACTGCAATGTCTGCATCATCAACATGTTCCTTAGCCAGTCTCAATGTCTCTTTAACATTAAACTCAGCAATTTCCCTGTCTATATTATATGCAGATCCTTCGCTTGGAGCAATTTTCAATTCATTTTTATAAAATATTTTCGGGGTCAAGTTTCCGTCGAGTTTTCCGATTCTTCCAGGTCCGTCGTGTGATTTAATTTCGAATTTTTTTATCATTTGCTTCTTTCCTAATTAGCTATATTATACCATTTATTATTTTAGGTTTATAAAAATTTTTTATTGAGTGTAATCATTTGGATTACACAATCAAAAAATTTAGTAACCTTTATATATGTTCTTTTAAAGAATATTATTATGGATTTGAGGAAATAATCCTATGATTATCCGAGGTGTGTTTTCAATGTCTATATTAAATCGTCTTAAAACTCTATTCAAAGGAGAAAATGATACTGAAGTAGAAGACATCAAAACTGATGTTACAAGCACATCTGATGATGTCGAAGTTACATCTTCACAAATTGTAAATGATGATGTCGTCTCTGGTACTAAAACTACTGTTCCTAAAGAAGAACCAGTAAAAGAAGAACCTGCAGATGATAAAACTGACATCCAAACTTTAAAAGAAGAAGTTGTTGAGGAACTTCATGCTATAAAGGAGACTCCTTTAGAAGAAAAAGTTGAAAAACTTCATGAATTCGAGGAAAAACCTTTAGAAGAAAAAGTTGAAAAACTTCATGAGATCAAAGAAAAAGTTGAAGAAGCTGTTGAAATCATTGAAGAAGATGTTAAACAAAAAGTTGAAGAAAAATCAAATAAAGATACAAAAGGAGATAATATGACTTTATTAACTGATAAAGAATTATTAAATGATAGTAATCGTGACCCAGATTTCACTGCTGAGTTTATCGATGCTGGAATCGAAACCGTAAAACACTGTTTCCAATGTGGTACCTGTAGTGGAAGTTGTCCTTCAGGAAGAAGAACTCCATACAAAGTAAGACAAATTGTCAGAAAATGTTTATTAGGATTAAAAGAAGAAGTTATTTCTGATGATGCTTTATGGATGTGTACTACCTGTTACACCTGCCAAGAAAGATGTCTCAGAAGCGTAAAAATTGTGGAAATTATCAAAAAAGCACGTAACATCGCTGCTCACGCAGGATACATGGCAAAACCTCACAAAATGACTGGTGTATTTGTAATGAATACCGGTCACGGTGTACCAATCAACGATGCTACCAAAGCTTTAAGAGCTAAAATTGGTCTTCCAGAAATTCCACCAACTACTCACGCTTTCCCTGAAGCATTAGAAGAAGTACAAAAAATTTGTAAACTTACTGGATTTGATGAATTAATCGGTTACGATGAAGCAACCGGCGGATTAAAAGAATAAATTAATTAGGAGAGTTATAATATGGAAATTGCATACTTCTTAGGTTGTATCATGAACAACCGTTATCCTGGTGTTGAAAAAGCTACCAGAAAATTATTCGAAGCATTAGATATTGAATTAAAAGACATGGAAGGAGCATCTTGTTGTCCTGCTCCTGGTGTATTCGGTTCTTTTGATGAAGAAACTTGGGCTACTATTGCAGCTCGTAACTTAACTCTTGCTGAAGACCTTGGTGCTGACATCATGACCGAATGTAACGGATGTTTCGGTTCATTATTCGAATGTAACCACATGTTAAAAGAAGATGAAGATAAAAAAGCTAAAATTAACGCTAACTTAGCTGAAATCGGCAGAGAATTCAAAGGTACTACCAACGTAAAACACTTTGCTCAAATCTTAAGAGATGATGTAGGATTTGAAAAATTAGCTTCATTAATTGAAAAACCTTTAGACTTAAATGTTGCTGTTCACTACGGATGCCACTTCTTAAAACCTACCGAAACTATCGGTATTGAAGATAACGCAGAAAACCCATCTATTTTAGATGACCTTGTAGAAATTACAGGTGCTAAATCTGTAGACTACAAAGACAAAATGATGTGCTGTGGTGCAGGTGGAGGTTTAAGATCCAGAGACCTTGATGTAACTACTAGTTTCACCAAAGAAAAACTTGATCACATGACTGAAGCTGGCGTAGATGCAATCGTTAACGTATGTCCATTCTGTCACTTACAATTTGACCAAGGTCAAACTGAAGTAAACGAAAAATACGGTACTGACTTTGCACTTCCTGTATTCCACTTAGCTCAATTATACGGATTAGCTATGGGATTATCAGCTGAAGAATTAACCTTCGATGCTCAAAAAATTGATGCAACTCCTGCTATCAAAAAAGCATTAGGTGAATAGATTTAAAGGATTTTTAATCCTTTTTATTTTTTCTTTTTTAGGCACTGAAAACACATTTCGGTACTGGTTATCACTAGATAACCTTTTTTTTTATGAACAAATTTTTTTGTTTGAATATATGCGAATAATTCGTAAGTACTTTTATATAGGAGTATTAAGAAAAAATTAATTAAAATAATATATGAGGTGTAATTATGTTTTTAGCAACATTAGATGGAATATTTAAATATTCTGACCTTCCAGAAGAATATGAACCATATGTTCAATTTAAAGCAACTATTGAAAAAAGAGAATTGAAACCAAGTGATGAACTCGCAATTTTAAACATTGCAGGCACTTCAACACATCATGTTTTATTCTTGGATTCCTATCAAAATATTAGTGAAATTGAAAATGAATTAAAAGATGCTGACGCTAAAATTAATCATACTACTTTAAAAATCATAGGTGGACATTTATGAGTTTACCCTCTGAACAGAATTGGTTAGTTCTCCATCATCTCATTACAGACTTAAATAAAAAAGGATATGAGATGCCTGGCGGAATTAACCCTGAGATGGGATTAATTAGGTCTACAATAAGTTCATACAAAAGAGATCCTTCCCATCCTGATTTGATTAATGGTTTGGCGAAAGCTGAAATGTCTTTAAATACTATTCAAGGAACTCTCTTAACTATAGCTGAGCAAGAAGGAGAGGATTATGTTGATGAATGGCTTGAATTACTAAAAAAAGTCATGAGGGGAGAGGAAGTATTTGAATTTCCGAAATCAAGGTCAACATTTCTTGTAAATACTCCTCCTGGATTAACTACAGGAAGAATTAATTTAAAAGTTCCTTTGGCGGAAGAAAGAGTTCAGGAAATTGCTGAATGGAATGGTCTCATAATTGAATTTGATGATGATGTTACTATTGAATTGCATGGAGATAAGCCTGACCTTCAGGTAGGGTTAAAAGAAATGGGATCTTTCTTTTTAGAAGAATGATGGTGATTATATGACTAAAATCTTAGCTATCAGTGATGTTCACGGAGAAGAAAACGAAAATTTATATACATATTTAAATAATAATGAGATTGATTTGGTTTTAATTTTGGGAGATATTACTAACTTCGGACCTTTAGAATTCGTCGGCACCTTTATTAATAAGGTGGCTGATTGTGGGGTTGATGTAATAGCAATTCCGGGTAATTGTGACCCTACTGGAATTTGCAATGCAATAAATGAGGTTTCATTCTGTCTTCACAACAATATTATAGCTTATGGAGATGCAATATTATTTGGATTCGGAGGATCTAATCCTACTCCATTCGATACTCCCGGTGAAATGGATGATGACAAAATTTATGCTGCTGTCTATGATTTGTTGGCTAATTATGATTATGTCTACAACTCTGAAGTTCCTAAAGTAAAAATATTGGTTACTCATGCACCACCTTTCAACACTGACGCGGACAGGGTTGCAAATGGAGAGCATGTGGGAAGTTCAGGAATTCAAAAGTCAATTCATGAATTTGAACCTGAAATTAATCTTTGCGGCCATATTCATGAAGCTAGGTCAATTAGTAAAATTGGAAAAACTACTGATGTAGCAAATCCGGGAATGCTTAAAGATAATGGTGCTGTTCTAATTGATATTAAAGACGGCGCTAATTATGATATAAGCCTCATATCATTAGATGAATAATTTTTTTTTATTCATTCTATTTTTCTTTTTTTTAAAAATCAAATAACAAATTTTATTTAACAATAACATACAATATTTAACCATATTATTTATCTAATGGGATTACTATGATTTGGGTTGTAGGAGATGTTGATGGTAAGAAGTATAAAGAGCCATTTTCAAAAGGGATAATGTCTCGTTCGCTGAATGTTGCGGATATTGGAACAGAAAGGGCTCATGATATCGCTGGAGATATTGAAAATGAATTGATTAAAAGCAATATCGTTGAAATATCAAGTTCTGATTTAGCAGATGTGGTCTTAAATCACCTTGAAGGAATCGACCCCAAAATCGCAAAAAAATATAAAAATTGGAGGTCTCTTAGAATCTCAAAAAAACCTTTGATTATTCTAATTGGAGGGGCCTCTGGTGTTGGTACATCTTCCATGGCATTTGAACTTGCAAACAGATTAAGATTAAAGAATATCATAGGAACAGACATGATTCGTGAAGTAATGCGTAAGATTGTTTCAAAAGAATTAAGTCCTGTTATTCACAAATCAAGTTTTGATGCTCATGAAAGTATCAGAACTCCATCTATCAGGATAGATTCTGTCATTGAAGGATTTGTCAGTCATGTGGATGTTGTAAATGTCGGTATTGAGGCAATCATTGAAAGATCCGCCAAGGAAGGTATAAGTACAATTATAGAGGGTGTTCATATAGTGCCCGGATTTATAAGGAAGGACTTGATGGAGAATAATAATATTATAGTTTTCACATTGACTGTTGATGATGAGGAATCACATAAACAGAGATTTTATTCAAGATGCCGTCAACCCTGGGTAAAAAGGTCTCTTGAGAGATATATGGATAACTTTGATACCATTAGGAAAACTCAAAAGTTTTTAGTGGAGCAAGCTAAAATTCATGATGCACACATTATTAATAATGTGGATTTTAATGAAACTATAGATATCATGGTAAATGATGTTTTGGAGAAATTTGGAGGAATTGATGATGTTAAACAAAAAAGTTAAAGAAATAATGACTACTGATGTAATTACCACTACTTCAGATACTGATGTCATTTATGCTTTTGAAAAGCTGATGAAACATAAAATAAGTTCACTTCCTGTTGTGGATGATGAGGAACTGGTTGGGATTATCACTGCAACCGATGTAGGCCATAATCTGATTCTTGACAAATATGAATTGGGAACTAGTGTAAATGAAATTATGATTAAGCCGGTCATTACGGTTTCACCTGAAGACAGCATTGAAGATGCCATTAAAGCAATGAAAGAAGGTGTTTCTTCTTCAGGCATTTTGAATCAGCTTCCAGTTGTTGAAGATTCTAAATTGGTTGGAATCATATCCGACGGGGATATTATTCAAGAGATATTTTAATATATCTCATTTTTATTTATTTAATTGTTTTTTTAGAAGTTTTTAGATAGTTACTATAATAACTTATTTTTCTAGAAAATCTTTTTTTTATTTTTTCCATTCAACCCTTTTGCGGTCTAAGGCGTATTTTTACTAACATTTATATAATATTAA
>NZ_JBGVOG010000100.1:0-14432 GCF_045126245.1 Methanobrevibacter sp.
AGAAGTTGCTGTTTGATTTCAACTTCCAAATCTTGGTTGAATGGAGTTGCATCAACTCTTTCACCTTCAAGACATCCTGCTTTACCTGCAACCATCTCAAGCACTTGTCCAATGGACATCCTGGATGGAATCGCGTGAGGATTAACTATCAAATCCGGTACAACACCGAATTCAGTGAATGGAATATCTTCAGGAGATAATATTAAACCAACAACCCCTTTCTGACCGTGTCTTGACGCAAATTTGTCACCAAATTCAGGTTGTCTTGTATCTCTTACTCTAATTTTTGCTAATCTTGAACCTTCAACAGTTTCTGATAAAAGAACTGCATCAACAATACCTTTTTCACCATGTCTTACAGTTACGGAAGTCTCTCTTCTCCTATCAGCAACAGTACCGAAGTCCTCTTCTAAAAATCTTGGTGGTGAAGTTTTACCTATCAATACATCACCGGATTTGACTTCGGATTCTGGGTTTACAACACCGTCATCATCGAGGTTTCTGTAAGCCTCTTCGGAACGGTATCCTTTAATGTTCTTATCAGGCACTTCAAATTTGTCTACTTGTCCACCAGCATATCTCTTTTCTGAAGTATCATATGCTCTGAAGAAAGAAGACCTGGCCAAACCTCTTTCAAGAGCTCCTTTGTTGATGACCATTGCATCTTCCATGTTATATCCTTCATAAGACATTAAAGCCACAACAAAGTTTTGACCGGATGGTCTTAAATCATAATTAGTTGAATCGATAATACGTGTTTTAACAATTGGAGTTTGCGGATGATGCAATAGGTGTGCTCTGGTATCAGTACGTAACGCATAGTTTGAAACATATAAACCTAAAGCCTGTTTTGTCATTCCCGCTTCCATAGTATTCCTTGGAGAGGAGTTGTGATCAGAGAATGGAATAATTCCGGCACAAATTCCAAGCATAGTGGCCGGGTCAATTTCCAAGTGAGTGTGCTCATCATCTTCAGCGTCCAAATCTGCTAAAGACATTGCAATGTAGGAATTTTCTTCTTCCTCAGCATCCAAGTACTCAATGAGGCCGCTTTCTATCAAATCATCCCATTTCAATTTTCCTTTAGCTACTTTATCTAAATGTTCTTCTTTAAGAAGAGGAATTCCATCTTTAACAATGATTAATGGCCTTCTTGCTCTACCTGGATCATTAAATATGTAAATTTCATTATTATCTTCATAATAAGTAATATTCATTTCATGGGAGATTTCACCATTTCTTCTTTTTTCTCTCATTTCTTGAGTAAACTCAACAGGATTTTCACAAGCCCCGAGAAGTTCACCGTTTATATAAATTTTACACTTTTGCAAAAAATTTCCCCCTATTCAATCAATACATCCATACTTTCAATAACATCTATAATTTCTTGTTCATCAGAACCTTCAGAAATATTACACATCAACGCTAAATTCTTTACCAAACCACAGTTAGGTCCCTCAGGAGTTTCGTTTGGACATATTTTACCAAATTGAGTTGGATGTAAATCTCTTGCTTCAAAGTGAGGTTGGCTTCTAGTTAACGGAGATACAACACGTCTTAAATGAGAAAGGGTACCCATGTAACTTGTTCTATCTAATAACTGACTAACACCAGCTCTTCCACCTACCCAATTACCGGTAGCAATAGCATGCTTAATATTTTCAGTTAAAACATCACTACGAACAGCTTGTTTAATTGAAAGTTCTTTTCCACGAGAAAGACTTCTTTCAAGTTGATAACTCATATCTCTGGTTAAATTAGTGAAAGCCACTCTGAATAAATCTTCCATTAAATCCCCAGATACTCTGAGTCTTTTGTTAGTATAATGGTCTTTGTCATGAGGTTCTCTTTTTTGTTCAATAACTTCTAATAACATTTCAGTCATTTCAGCCAAGTAAATAGCCTTATCATAACATCTTTCTTGCTCAACTCCCATATGAGGCAATAAATAACGGTTGATTACGTCGGTAGCACGTTTGGTACGGTAATCATTAGGCATGTTCTTAGCTACTCTGTTACCTATATATCTGATGGCAGCATCTTGCATGTATTCTCTTCTTTCTTCAGGAGTCATGCTATCCATTTCATTCTGGTCTAATTTCAAAGAATCAAGTGAAACCTGAATATCATCCGCAACCATCATTTGGAAGTTGTTATCATCAGAAATCGCTTCGATGATTTCTTGGTCTGTTGCCAATCCAAGTGCCCTCAGCAAAATCACAAGTGGAATTTCTCCAGGAAGGTATGGGAAAGAAATTCTTAAAAATACTCCATTTTTACGTGGTTTTTTATATTCTAAAGTAATTCTTGCTCTAAAACCACTTTTGATTGAAGTAACAACAGCTTTGGCATGTCTGTCTTCAACCTCATCCAAACGTTCAAGAATGATTTTGTTCGGAGCGATTTCTTCCATTGTAACAACAGCCCTTTCAGAACCGTTTACAATGAAGTAACCTCCTAAATCTTGAGGGTCTTCATGTTTTTCAATTAATTCTTCAGCAGTAAGACCGTTAAGATGGCAAATATCTGATTTAAGCATTACAGGCAATTCACCTATGTATACCTCTTCTAAAGGATTATCTTCACCTTCTTCATTTAATGCCATTTCAAGATACATATCTGCGGAATAATTTAAATTTCTAAGTCTAGCTTCAGTCGGGTCAATGATACTGCTTGACCCATCTGCTTCTTTATTAGATGGTTTCTCAATACGAACTTTACCAGTTTTTAAAGTGTATTTTCCATCATCTAATGTAATAGGATCGGTAATATCAATAATATTTTGAATCCTATTATTTACAAAGTCATTATATGATTTAATGTGGTGATCCACTAAATCATATTTATCGAAAAATGCATCAACTAATTTCCAATTGTTCTCTGTCATGGACTTCCTCCAGCATTTACGTAAACGCAATAAAAATAATTAACTAAATAAAAATAAACATTGAGATTAGGTGAAAACCTAACAATTAATTCATTTAATCATTATTCTTAATTTACTCATAACTATCTCCTATAAGATAATTCCTCTCAAACTAAGTTAAATTTATTATAATGAATTTCTAAAAAACAAAAAAACACAGAAATTATATAATTAAATTTCACTACTCTAAAATTATATTAAAAGATTAATCCTCTACTATCCTATATGTAACAAACACACCAGCAGTCTGACTTTCACGAGTAATCCTTAAAACATCCCCCGGTTTAGCACCGATAGCCTTAACTACCGGATCTTCAGATTTAATTTTAGGAAGATTTTTAAAATCATACTCGACATCACTAAATTCATCAGCTATCTCATCTTCGGACATGATTTCATGTGTTGGTACTAGCATATGTTCTTGGATATCAATTTTCAAATTTTTTCCTCCAGATAGAAAAGTTAAAATATAAAATTAGAAACAGGCCTGACGGGAATTGAACCCGCGGCCGCCTGGTTAAAAGCCAGGCGCTCTGCCAGACTGAGCTACAGGCCTATATGACTTATACACATACTATTTAGCATTTGAAGCGCCCTGGCCGGGATTTGAACCCGAGTCGCGGGCTCGACAGGCCCACATGATAGCCCCTACACCACCAGGGCAGAAACACTTAAACAGTATCATGTAATGTACTATCAATACTATAAATTTAATCATATATAAATGTTTTGGAAAAATCAAAGTTTTTCCTAAAAAATGACATATGACAACAAATAAATAGATAATGAAATCCCGCCTGCCGGACTTGAACCAGCAACATTTGGATCTACAGTCCAACGCTCTGCCAAATTGAGCTAAGGCGGGTAAATGGGTCCGCCCGGATTTGAACCGGAGTCTCAGGCTCCCAAAGCCCAAAGGATCGACCAAGCTACCCTACGGACCCACATACAAATATGTATGTAGATAAGATACTAATAATAATCTATGTATTCTTATATATAAGTTTTACTATAATCTATAAAATTCCATCAAAAAAACAAATATAAAAACATAAATTAAAAGCCCCGGACGGGAATTGAACCCGCGACCACGAGATTACAAGTCTCGCGCTCTACCAGACTGAGCCACCGAGGCTTAGCTCTATATTATAGAACAATGTAAAATATGTTAAAAGTACTTTAAATACTTTACTATAAAACACAAAAATCATGTAAAATATTTAAATACAACATCATTTATAATTAATAATCATGACAAATAATGAAAAAGAGTTATTGGGAAAAATGGAAGAAACATTAACTAAAATCAAAACAAAAAATCCATTAACCCACTGTATAACAAATTCAGTGACAATAAATGACTGCGCAAATGCAGTTCTTGCAATCGGCGGATCACCCTTCATGGCAGAAGATGCAGAAGAACTTGAAGAGGTAGTGACAATAGCGGATGCCTTAGTAATAAATATCGGAAAATTAAGCAAAGAACAGATAAACTCCATGAATGTCAGTGCCAAAGTTGCAAACGATACGGATACTCCAATCGTGCTCGATCCCGTTGGAGTTGGTGTGACAACCCTCAGAAACAAAACAACATTAGATTTAATAAATAATTATAAAATTGAGGCAATCCGTGGAAACATTAGTGAAATTAAAGCAATAGCCAAATTAATTGGAGTTATTGATGAGAATAATGCTGCAAAAGGAGTTGACGTGAATATTGATGACATAATCACTGAAGAGAATCTTGCAGCAAACGGAGAAATAATAAGAGAAGTTGCAAATATGTTGGACACAACAATCCTTGCCAGTGGCCCCATAGACATCTTAAGTGATGGCGAAACCACAATAGCCATTGACAATGGCGATGACATGATGCCTCTGATTACAGGCAGCGGATGTATGTTATCTTCCATTGTAGGTAGCTGTGTTGGGGGGTCCAGCCCATTAGAAGGAAGTTTGCTTGCGATTCTTGCAATGAATCTTGCAGGTGAAAAAGCAAGAGCAAAAGTAGAAGAAAAAGATGAAGGAACAGGCTCATTTAGAGCATATCTAATTGACTACCTTTACAAAACCAATGCAGAAAGCCTAGTCAATGAATCAAACATCAAGATATTATGAACAAGATAGATTTATCCCTTTATTTGGTAACGGACAACAGTGACGATGTAGAAAAATTCCTCAATACCATTGAAGAAGCAATCAAAGGAGGAGTTAGTGTAGTGCAGATTAGAGAAAAAACTGCGGACACATTGGATTTTTATAATCTGGCTTTAAAGGTCAAGGAGATTACCACAAAATACAACATTCCATTAATCATTAATGACAGGGTGGATATCGCATTGGCCATTGATGCAGATGGAGTTCATGTTGGGCAATCTGACCTGCCTTGTGATGTTACAAGAAGATTAATCGGATCCGATAAGATTTTGGGCATCTCAGCGGCCACAATCGATGAAGCGAAAAAAGCTGAAATTGATGGTGCTGATTACATTGGAACAGGTGCTGTGTTTCCAACAGCAACCAAGGATGATGCTCCTTCCGTTACAAAAGAAGAATTAAAAGAAATTGTCGATTCCATAAGTATTCCTGTTGTTGCCATTGGAGGCATCAATTTGGAAAATGCACATGAACTAACAGATACTGGAATCGCAGGATTATCCGTTGTCAGTGCAATAATGAGTTCTGATAATCCCAAAAAATCATCTGAAAAGCTATTAAAAATATTTAATAGCTAATTTTCTTATTTTAAAAAAAGAATATAAAAAATAAAAATTATTTTTTACAATTTTTTAAAGCTTCCACAGCAGCCAATTCTTTACCTGCAAGCATGCTGATACAAGCTCCACCACCACTACTCAAGTGACTCATATGGTCTTCCAAACCAAGTCCTGCAGTAGCGGCCGCAATATGTCCTCCACCGATTAATGAAAATCCTTCAGAAGTGGCCATTGCATTAATTAAATCTTCTGTACCCATTGAAAATTTAGGGTCTTCAAAGACACCAGCAGGACCATTTGCAAAAATGTATTTTGCATCCCTGATTTCACGTGCATAAAATGCAATAGTCTTGATACCAATGTCAAAAATGGATTCATTTGGAATTTCATCAGAATCAATGTCTACTCTATCACCATTAATTTCACAAGCCACATCAATTGGATATTTGACTTTATCGCCAAATCTTTCAATTAGCTCTTTGGATTTCTCAACCATGTCTTCATATCCTCTGCTGGCTATGAAATCTCTATTGACTTGACCAATATCAAATCCTGCAGCCCATAAAACAATATTTCCAACGATTCCTGTTGTTAAAATTGAATCCGCAGTCCCATTACTCAATACATTTTCCATAACGTCAATGGAATCATCAGGTTTCATTCCACCAAGTAAAAATACACAAGGATGTTCCACATTATCCAGCGCCTCTTGAATTACGGTCAATTCCTTTTCCATTACACGCCCCGCAGCTGAAGGGGTGTTTACTGTAAAACCGACCAATGATGCCTGAGATCTGTGGGCCGCTGCAAATGCATCATTGACAAAATAATCAATTAATGGGGATAAATGCCTTACAAGCAAAGTCTTTGATTGTTCTTCGGGATTTCTTGAAAGAGTTTCTTCAGAAAAGAAACGTGCATTTTCAAGCAGTAAGATTTCATGGGGTTTGAGACTTTTAATAGCTTCTTTAGCAGCATTGGAAAACAATGAATCAATGTATTTTACTCTTAAATTTAGAATATCTGATAGGGCTTCAGCATGTTGGGATAAAGTTGTGAAATCTTTTTTTCCTGGACGACTTTGGTGTGCTAGAAGCACTACTTTAGCCCCTTTATTGGATAACTCTTTAACTGTCTGTGCATGTAATTTTAATCTTGTATCATCCAATATAATTCCGGAACTTGGATCCACGGGAGCATTAATATCAATTCTGACAAGCACAGTTTTATTTTCAACATCAAAATCATCAATTGTGTTAAATTTGCTAGACATAATCTCACTTTGAACCTTTATAACTTACTCACCAAATCAAGTAAAGCATCCTTTGGACTTTCAGCTTTAATAATTCCGGATGCCAGCAATACTCCATCTGCACCCAAATCCATAGCTGCTTTCATATCATCACCGGTTGTAATGCCTGCACCACATAAAACCTTAATATTTTTATTAATGGCTTTAACCTCTTTTACAGTGTCTTCAACAACTTCAGGTTGCGCTTGAGATACAGGAATGCCAGTGCCAATTAATTCTGGAGGTTCAACAGCAACAGCATCAGGCGCCAAAGCAGCCACCGCTTTTGAAGTATCGATATTATTAGTACATACACAAGATTCAATTTCATTGGTTCTGCACAATTTTATAACTTCATCAATGTCAGCCAATTTCATCCTATTTTCAGAATGGTTAATTAAAGATCCGCTAATTCCCGCATCAATCAGGGTATTGATTAAGTTAGATCCTGTGTGTCCTCCCGGAGAGATTGGGTCAATGTGTTGGGCAAAAATTGGAAGAGATGTCTCTTCACTAATCCTATAAATATCCGCTGCCTGAGGTGCTGCAACCATAGTGATTCCAGATTCATTAGCAGCGCTTTCCAAGTCATGTGCAAGTTCCAAAGCCTTCATACCACTTGATTCCAAATAAGTTTTATAATTTAATATCACAATTGGTGTGTCCATATAAATCCCACAAAAACTTTTATGATTAAATATTTGATTTACATATTAAATAAATTTATGATTATTTTTCTCCAATTCAGTTAATTTGAATGATTAAAAAAAATGTATATACTAGCTCAACTAAAAATAAAACTGATTTTATGTCATTTAACAAAAGCCAAATAGAAAAATTAGAAAAAAGCGGATATCGATTTGTAGGCAAACATGGTCATGCTGCCGTTAAAACATGCCACTGGACACGTCAAAGTATTTCTGACAAAGGAGTATGTTATAAAGAAAAATTCTATGGAATCAAGTCCCACAGATGTTTGCAAATGTCTCCTGCAGTCCCTAACTGCCAACAGGAATGTGAATTCTGTTGGAGGGATTTGACTTATACCCAGACAGATTGGGAAGATGATGAATACGATGACCCAAAAACCATAATCGATGAAGCCATAAAAGCTCAAAATAATTTACTATGCGGATTTTATGGAAACAGCAAAGCAAATAAGAAAAAACTTGAAGAAATGAAAAATCCAAATAACGCAGCAATTTCCCTTGCCGGCGAACCAACCCTTTATCCTAAAATTGATGAACTGATTGGAGAATTTAACAAACGCGGGTTTACAACATTCGTAGTCAGCAATGGCCAGTGCGTTGACAGACTAAGAAATCTTGAAAATGATCCATACCAACTATACCTTTCATTAGATGCTCCTGATGAGAAAATATTTAATAATGTCTGTAGACCTAGAATTAACGATGCTTGGAGTAATTTAAACGAATCTCTTGAAACATTGTCCAGTTTTAACTCCCGCACATGTATACGAAATACATGTATTCGTGGAAAAAACATGGAAAAACCTGAGGAATATGCTAAATTAATCCAAAAGGCAGACCCTGATTTTGTAGAAGTAAAGGCATATATGTATGTCGGCTCATCACGTGAAAGATTAACACTTGACAACATGCCGCGGTTTAGCGAAGTCAAAGAATTCGCTCAAAAAATAGGTGATGAATGCGGTAAAAAAATAGTAAATGAATCTGAAATCAGTCGTGTTGTTTTGCTTGAATAGCCACATTACGTCCAATATCAAATGCATTTTCTAAATCTTTTGGAAAACGTGTTTTTCTAATATGTTTTCTCTCTTTTTCGTCAAAAACATCTGAAACATATTTCGAATAGTCCTTGAATTGATATGTTTCATATACATAGAGATGTTCAGGTTTAGCAAACACCATGCTCATGCCCATTTCGAAGTGGTCATGGAGATTGTGATATCCGATTTGGTGTGAAAGCTCCTCGGAAGCATTCATAGTGTATATGCAAGCCAAAGGCATTTTTTTATGTTCCACACTTTCGGTTTTACTGTAGGCTACAAAGGGAAACATGAATCTTTCCAAAAAGCACCTCATATTTCCACTAACATCACTAAAGTAGATAGGCGAGCCTAAAATGATGCCATCAGCCTGAACGATTTCATCAAGAATAGGTTTTAAATCATCCTTTTGAACGCATCTGCCATAATGTCTCCCATTAATTCTTTTGCATGCAAAACAGCTCATGCATCCATGAAATGGAAAATCATATAAATCTATCCTCTCAGTTGAAGCATCCGGGAAAACAGATTTGATGCCTTCCAAAGATTTATCTAACAATTGAACAGTGTTGCAATTCTTTCTTGGAGAACCGTTAATGGCAAAAAACTTCATTTATTTACCTTCTGCTTTCAGTTCTTCACAGAGCTCAACAGCTTTTTTAGCTGCCTTTTCCATTGAAGTTTCATATGGAATTCCAGCCTCTTCCAAAATCCTTTGGCCTTCCTCTTCATTGGTACCAGTCAATCTGATTACAATATGAACTTTATGGTCGGCATGCTCTAAAGCTTTGATTACTCCCCTGGCGACATCATCAGCTTTAGTGATTCCACCTAAAACATTTAAGAATACAACCTTAACAGGGTCATAGTTCAATACTATGCTTAAAGCCTGGTTAATGATCTGCTCTGAAGCTCCACCACCAATATCCAAGAATGTGGCAGGTTCGCCGCCGTTGAGCTTAATCATATCCATTGCAGTTAAGGTTAAACCTGCACCATTACCTATTACGGCAATATCTCCATCTAATTGTACAAAGTCCACCGCTTTTTTCTTATAGTTCATTCTTTCAACTAAATCTTCATGTCTAAACAATGAATCGTTTTCAACAACCAATTTAGCATCGGCGGCAATTAATCCATTAGGAGTTAAAACCAGTGGGTTGATTTCAGCGGTATCAGCATCATATTTTGTAAATACCTTATACAATTTCCAGATTATATCCCCCATAGGAGAAATTAGCTCAGATGGAACGTCCATCTTACGTGCGACTTCACGTGCTTCGTACGGTAAAAAATCAAGCAAAGGATTTGGATAGTATCTGATAATTTTTTCAGGGTTTGTTTTTGCCAAGTTTTCAATTTCAACCCCACCTTCTTTACTTGCTAAAATTACAGGCCTTCTTGCACCTCTGTCAACTGAAACGGTTACGAAAAATTCATTTAAGATTTCGGCTTTCTCTTCAATTAACAGGTGGTTTACCTTTTCACCTTTAATTTCCATTCCTAAAATTTCATTAGCTACCTTCAAAGCTTCCCCAGGATTGTTTGCAAATTTGACACCACCTGCTTTACCTCTACCACCAGTTAAAACCTGTGCTTTAACAACTACAGGAACGTTCATCTCTGAAGAAATAGCCATTGCCTCTTCAGGATAATTTGCAACATGTCCTTCTAAAATTGGGATTCCTTCCTTGTGAAAAATTTGTTTTGCTACGCTTTCAAAAAATCTCATTATAACACCTATTCCGCTAAAGCATATCCTGCTTCAAAAGCTTTAATATTTTTCTCTTCAGTTCCTTTAGGAACGCTTGCTTCAATAGCTTTGATAGCCGCTTCCTTGGATATAACTTTAGTAATTTTTGTAATGGCTCCCACCATAACAATGTTTGCTACGATTTTAAGTCCAATTTCATCGGTAGCAGTTTTTGTTGCAGGAGCTTCATAAACTTTAATATTATGCTCATCTATAAATTCTCTAACGTCTTCAACATCAGTTGTTCCAGGATCAACAATTAAAGTCCCTTCATCTTTCAAATCCACAATATATTTCATTAAAGCTTCGTTGGACATCGCAACTAAAATATCAGGACTTTCAACTTTAGGATAGTCAACTTTAGTGTCACTGATAACAACTTCACATTTAGAAGCTCCACCACGAGCTTCAGGACCATAAGATTGGGTTTGGACAGCTTCCTTCTCATCAAAAAGACTTGCAGATTTACCTAAAATGATACCCGCAAGAATAATTCCTTGACCTCCAAATCCACAGATTCTAATTTCAGTTCTCATTTTATCCACCTATAACTCAGATTCATATGCAGAATTTATAACAGTCTTCTTACCGAATTTTTCCACACTAATCTTATCAATGTTTTGGGTGAATTCGTCTCTTTGGGTATTTGCAAACTCACCAACAACAATTTTACCTTCCAGTTCTTTTGGTTTCATCCTGTCTGCAGCAGATTTGAATACTGTATTTGCTTTCATTACTGCAGCCATTGCAGTAGGAGTTTTCAATTTATTTTTACGACCGAAATAAGTTGGACATTGGGTTGCAACTTCAATAAATGAAAAACCAGGATTCTTTAGTCCATCTTTAATGGATAGAACAAGGTTTTCAATCTGAACGGTAGTCCATCTTGCAGAATATGTGGCGCCGGCCGCTGCAACAAGTTCGGCTAATTTAAATGGAGCATCCTGATTTCCATATGGCGCAGTTGTTCCGAAACTACCTTTAGGAGATGTAGGGCTGATTTGACCCCCAGTCATACCGTAAATATTATTATTGATACAGATTACTGTTAAATTAATGTTTCTTCTAGCCGCATGAATCAAATGATTTCCACCAATGGATGCCGCATCACCATCACCTGTAAATACAACAACATCCAAATCCTTATTTGCTGTTTTTAGACCTGTTGCAAAACTTAATGCCCTTCCGTGAGTTGTATGGAGGGAATCACAGTTTAAATAACCTGGAATTCTTGAAGAACATCCAATACCTGAAACCATTGCAATATTATCAAAATCCATTTCCGCCTTTTCCATACCTGCTAAAAATGCGTTGATAATGGCTCCGTTTCCACAACCCGGACAGAAAATATGGGGCAATCTGTCCTCTCTTAAGTAAGGGAGAAATCTATTTTGTTTATTTTCAGACATTTTAGTTTCCTCCTATTTCATCAATTTTCTCTAGTATCTCATCAGGGGTTGGCAATAAACCGCCAATTACACCCAGCAAATGAACATTTTTATCTTTAATGACGCGGTCAACTTCATAATACATTTGGCCCAAGTTCATTTCGACAACAAGAACGTCCTTTGCATTTGCAGTTAATTCCTGGATTTGTTCAACAGGGAACGGCCATGGAGTATCAATTTTGACATAACCGACTTTTTTATCTGTTTTATTTACTGCTTCAACCACAGACCTGACAGGAGCTCCATAAGAAACAATGACAATGTCTGCATCATCGCAGTTTTCACTCCTTACAGAACAGATTTTATCCCTGTTATTTAAAACCTTATCGCAAATTCTTTGAATGAGCTTATCGTGGGTTTCAGGAGTGTTGGTATCCGGATAACCTCTTTCATCGTGAGTAAGCCCAGTTACATGTATGTTAAATCCATCACCGAACGCAGGCATCGGAGTTGTTCCGTTTTCAATATTTTCAAATGGCAAATAATCCTCTGTTTTTTCAGGCCTTTTTCTGGCAACAATTTCAATATTGTCCTCTACAACAATCTTTTCTCTCATATGCCCGATAACTTCATCCGCCATTACGAATACAGGAACCCTATATTCTTCAGCTAAATTAAATGCCTTGATTGTGAAATCAAAAAATTCTTGAACACTGGACGGAGACAATGCAATCGGTTCATAATCTCCATGAGAACCCCAACGGGCTTGCATCATGTCGCCTTGTGCAGCCATGGTTGGTTGAGCGGTTGAAGGAGAACCTCTTTGAACATCAACAATGACAATAGGAGTTTCACTCATAAATGCGTATCCGATATTTTCCTGCATTAATGAAATACCCGGACCAGATGTTGCAGTCATTGATTTAGCTCCCCCCCAAGAACCTCCAATAATAGCTCCAGCTGATGCGATTTCATCTTCCATTTGGACAAATGAACCTCCAACTTTTGGCAACTCGCGAGCTAAAGTTTCTGCAACTTCAGTAGAAGGAGTAATAGGGTAACCTGCAAAAAATCTACAACCTGCAGCTATTGCACCTTTAGCACATGCTTCATTTCCTTGAATAAAAAATTCTTCAGCCATTTTTATTTCTCCTTTGTAAAATTAGGATTGAAGTTAATATCGTTGTCTTCTTTCATCCACCAATTCTCAATCAAGTCAACTGTAATAGCTTGATCAGGACATGCCACTTCACATGTACCGCATTTAGTACATCTCTCTTCAAACTTAACGAAAGGCAATTGAACTCCTTTTTTATTAGTTTCAGGAGATATTGCATATACGTTTTGATAGCACATGAATAAACAAAGATGACATCCTTTACACAAATTTTCATCAATAATAATCAATTTTAAATCTCCTAATATATTTATCGTAAATAAATATAGAACATATATTATATCTGTTATTAAGCATTTAAATATCTTGTGAGAAGAGTCAAAAAAATTTATTTAAATAAAATTTAAACTATTAATATGAAACATCTGACAACGCCAATTACCGATGAAGATTTGAACAACCTGAATGTAGGAGACCAAATCACCATTTCAGGAACCATCTATACCGGCCGTGACGCAGCACTTCCACAGCTTGTTGAATTAATTAAAGAAAATAATATTCCTTTTGACTTGAATGGAAGCATCATAATGCATACTGCATTTAGCGAAGCGGGAATTGCCCCAACAACAAGCAATAAGGAAGAAATTGAATCAACAATACAAATTTTGAGTGAAAATGGCGTGAAAATTCACATCGGAAAGGGAATGCTAAGTGACAAAACCGCCAATGCATTGAATGAAAACAATTCCATTTTTGTTGTGACACCACCTGTTGCAGCATTGCTGACAAGCAAAGTACTTAAAAAAAAGTGCGTTTTATTTGAATGGGAAGGCATGGAAGCCATGTTTAAGTTAAAAGTAGATAATATCCCTGGGATAGTTGCCATTCACAATGGTAAAAAAATTTAATAAAAAAAATAAAAAAGAGTTATTGAAATAACTCAAAAATAATGAAGTCTATTCTTCATCTTCTTCTTCACTGGATTCTTCTCTTTTTTCGAATTCATCTACGAAATTAACTTTTGTGATTCCTTCAATGTTATCCCAAATGTCTTTTGCGATTCTGAATCTAGCAAAGGTAATATCCATGTAAGTTTGTTGATCGAATTTAGCCATTTCATCTAATTTGATGTTTGCAACACCATCAACTATGTCGATTTCAGTTTTGTCGATGTCAACATTAGGGTTGGAGTAGTGTAACTCAATCATACTTTTGATTTTTTCTGATTCATCTTCAATTACTTCAGTTACTTCAACATCGTAGATTAAGTCTTTACCAGCTAATTCATGGTTGAAATCAACTTTTACTCTTCCACCGTTTACGGTTAAGATTTTTCCGGTAGCGCCTTCGGATTGGATTCTCATACCTGGAACAGGAGTCATACCTTGTCTTTTGAATTCTTTCATAGGGACTAGTTGAATCATTTTAGGATCTCTTGGTCCAAATGCATTATCAGAATCAACTTCAACATGTTTGGTATCTCCTTCTTC
>NZ_JBGVOG010000101.1:0-3679 GCF_045126245.1 Methanobrevibacter sp.
AAGAATCCAGAAATCGCATTGATGAAATTGATAATGAATTATTTGATTTAATTTCTCAGAGGACCTCTATTGCAAAGGATGTTGTTCTTGCAAAAGAGTATATGGGTATGCCAATTTATGACAAATCCAGAGAAGATGCAATCCATGAAAAAGTTAGGGGAATTTCTGAAGAAAAAGGTCTTGACGTGGATATTATTGATCAGATATTAGATATGCTGACTGTTTTAAATAAAAATGAGCAAAAGAAAATTTTAAGGAGGAATGTTAATGGGCAATATTAGAACTTCATTCGTTAAACGTTTAGCAAAAGAACTTATCGAAACCCACAAGGGAGTCTTCACCACTGATTTTGAAGAAAACAAAAAATTAGTACAAGAATACTCCACTGTAAGTACTAAACATTTAAGAAATAAAATTGCAGGTTATGTAACCAGACTTGTAAAATTAGAACAAACTCAAGAATAAGATTTTTCTTATTTTTTCTACTTTTTTATTAAACTTTTTTTTTAATATTTTTAAACTTTTAAAATTTTTTGCAGCTGCCTTATTATAAAGTTTATTAATATGGTTGTATAAAAATAGATATGAATATTTTGTTTAATCAATATTTTAACAAAATTTCAAGAATTTTTTAAGAAATAGGTGAACTTAATGGATTTAATAGTAGCAAAATTTGGCGGAACCTCGGTAGGTGATGGTTCTAGAATTAAAAAAGCGGCGCAGTCCGTGGTAAATGAATATATGAAAGGTAATCAGGTCGTAGTTGTAGTTTCGGCTGTCAACAAGACTACTGATGAGCTCATTGGATTATCTAATGAAGCTATTGGTGCAAGTTTGACAGACAAGCAAAAGGCAGAAATTATGGCTATGGGTGAATTAACTAGTGCTAGAGTATTTTCAGCAACTATTGAATCTTTAGGTGTCAAGTCAGAATTCATTGATCCTTATAACGAATTATGGCCAATTATAACAGATTCAAATTCCTTGGAAGCAAAGATAGATTTCAAATCAACCAATATCAAAATTGAAGGAATAAAAAGACTTGTTAATCAGGGAATTATTCCGGTCATTTGCGGATTTTTAGGAAAAGGGCCTAGCGGTGAAATCACAACATTAGGAAGAGGTGGCAGTGATATCACAGCATTTTTAATCGGACACTGTCTGGAAGCTAATGAAGTAGTCATCGTTACTGACGTGGAAGGAGTAATGTCAACTGACCCTAATAAAATTGAAAGTGCAAAATTGTTAGATGAAATTTCTGTTGAAGAAATGAGGGATTTGGCCACTCATGGAGCACAGGTTTTACACCCTCATGCATTAAAGTATAAAGATCCATTAATAACTGCAAAGATTATCAATTTTGAACACGGAGACTTAACTTCAAAGGGAACCCGTATTGTGGGACCTTATGAAGGAGAAATGTTAAAATGTGTAACACTTTATAAGAACCCTATTTCACTTATTGCTATTGTTGGTGAGGCAATGGTTAAAAAAGTCGGTTTATTCGCTGGTTTAACTGGTTGTCTTGCTCAGGAAGACATTAATATTTTCGGTATTTCTGCAGGTCAAAACTCAATAACTGCATTTGTTGACAAATCAGATTCCAACAAGGCGTATCACTTATTACATCAATTTGTAATAGAAAATGATGTTTTAAGTTCATTGTCATTGGGAAGAGATACTGCAATGATTACATTCGTTAGTCCGGATATCATTGATACTCCAGGCATTATTTCAAAGATTACAGAACCATTAAGAAAACATGAAATTAATATATTAGAGATTATTTCATCACAAACAGCCATCGTGTTATTCGTGGATTGGAAAGATGGTGAAAAAGCACGCAGTTTAGTTAACGAGGTTTTAGAATGAATTTTGAAGGAACATATGTTGCAATGGTAACTCCTTTTACTGAGGATAAACAAATTGACGAAGAAGGTTTTAGGCACAATATAAATTATTTGATTGATAGGGGAGTGACTGGTTTAGTTGGAGCTGGAACTACAGGCGAATCAGCTACAATTAGTCATGAAGAACATCAAAGAGTAATTGAAATTTTAGTAGATGAAGTTGATGGCAGAGTTGAAACTATTGCCGGTACTGGAAGTAATGCTACTTCAGAAGCACTTTCCCTAACAAAATTTGCTTATGATGCTGGGGCGGATGCCGCATTATTGATTACTCCATATTACAACAAACCACAGCAACATGCTATGGTTGACCATTATAGCACTATTGCAAATACTGTGGATATTCCACTTATTCTCTACAACGTACCATCTCGTACCGGAGTAAATATGGATGTAGAAACCATTGTCGAACTTGCAAAAGTTGATGGTATTGATGCAGTTAAAGAAGCTAGCGGCAGTGTTGATAAAGTTTCTGATATTTATAGAGCACTTACCCATGAGGGAATTGAAGATGAATTCAATATTCTCTCAGGTGAGGATTCCTTGACATTGCCTCTTATGGCTGTAGGGGCAACTGGTGTTATAAGTGCTTCTGCAAATATTGATGCCAAAAGAATGGTTTTGATGGTTGACAGTATTTTAAATGATGATTATACAAGAGCTATGGAACTTCACTATGAAATGGTTGAATTGATTAGAGCATTATTTATTGAAAGTAATCCCGTTCCTGTAAAAACTGCAATGAATTTGATGGGACTTCCTTCAGGACCTTTAAGACAACCATTATGTGAAATGAAAGAAGAAAACTTAGAAGTTCTTAAAAAAGCTTTAAAAGATTCAGATTTAATTTAAGTTGGTATTAGTATGATTAAGGTAGCAGTTACTGGGGCAGCAGGAAGAATGGGCTCCGGAATTATTAGAAGAATCACACAACAAGATGACATGGAAGTAGTTGCGGCTATTGAGATGCCAAATACTCCTCTTGCAGGTAGGGATGCGGGTATTCAGGCCGGAACCGAAGAACTTGGAGTTGAAATTGTAGGGTCTGAAAAATTAGAAGAAACTTTAAAGGCATCCGGTGCCGAAGTTCTTGTTGACTTTACTATAGCTCCTGCGGCGGTCGAAACTATCAAAGTTGCTACTTCATGTGGTGTTTCTGTGGTAGTGGGCACAACCGGATTTAGTGAAGAACAGATGGCTGAAAACATTAAAAACATCAAGGAAAATAATGTTTCCGCTGTTATTTCATCAAATATGGCTATAGGAGTTAACGTATTTTTCAACACATTAAAGAAATTGGCTCCATTGCTATACGATTATGATATTGAAATTATTGAAGCGCATCACAATCAAAAAGAGGATGCTCCATCCGGAACCGCAATGACTGCATTTGAAGTCATAGCCAAAGAACTTGACCGTGACACTGAAGAAGTCGGTGTTTATGGAAGACAAGGTTTGGTAGGCAAAAGAACCAAAGATGAAATTGGTGTTCATGCAATCCGTGGTGGAGACATTGTTGGAGATCATACTGTAATGTTTGTTGGTGAAGGTGAAAGATTAGAAATCAAACATCAGGCACATACAAGAGAAGTATTTATTGCTGGAGTAATTAGGGCAATCAGATATGTTCCAAATGCTGAAAAAGGTATTGTTAGCAGTATGAATGATGTTTTAGGTTTAGAATAGGTGAGTTATATGGTAAATGTTGGAGTTCTTGGTGCAACTGGGATGGTAGGTCAAAAATTTATTCAATTACTTGAAAATCATCC
>NZ_JBGVOG010000102.1:0-7735 GCF_045126245.1 Methanobrevibacter sp.
AAGCTGATTTGGAAAAGATAGTTGTTGTTCCTGTTTTCATTGCACATGGACTTCACACAAAAAGAGACATTCCTAAATTGTTAGGAATCGAAAATGATTTTGATGAAGATGAAATTTCTGGTCATCATCACCACCATCACGGACACGACCACGGGCATCATCATCACCACCATCATGACCATGATGATGAAGAAGTTCATTTCGATGGGGAAATTGTATTAACAGACCCTATTGGTATTGATGCACGCTTATTCGAAATTATCAAAGACAGAGTTTCAGAAAATTTATGAATCTGAAACTATTTTTACTTTTTTTCTTAAAATTTATTTATTTAAAAATTTATAGTAATATTCATGACTCTTAAAGTCTCAGATATCGGTGAAAAAGAATTAGTTAAATATATTATTTCTAATTCAAAAGAAATTACTCCAGATGATACAGCCATTACAGAATTTAGTTCCACAAATCTGATTTCAACATGTGACATGCTGATTCAATCAAGACATTTCCCGCAAAACATGTCTTATTTTGACATGGGCTTTAAGGCTGTTACTGTTAATGTCAGTGACCTTGCGGCCATGGGGGCCGAACCTTTAGGATTTTTGCTTGCCATTGCAATTCCTAAGGATTTGGAACTCAATTCATTCAAGGAAATTATAGATGGCGTTTTAAGCGCATGTGATTTTTATTCTATTCCTCTAATAGGCGGTGATACGAATGAGGCATCCGAAATTATAGTTTCCGGAACAGCTCTGGGGCTGTGTGACAATCCATTAATGAAAGACACTTACGAAAAAGGCGATGTCATAGCCGTTACAGGAGACATTGGCCATGCGGCACTTGGATTTAATCTGGAAATTCTGGATAATATCTATGTAAAAAAGGCATTAAAGCCGATAGCCAGAATCAATGAAGGAATTGAATTGAAAAATAAGGGAGCTACTTCAGCAACTGATATAACTGATGGGCTTGCAAGCGAATTGTATCTTATTAAAAAGGATTCATTCGGATTTATGATATATGAAGAGCTTTTAGGAATTTCTGATGAATACAAGCAATACTGTGAAAGTCTAGATTTAAACTATCTGGATTTGATTTTACATGTCGGTGAGGATTTTGAATTGCTGTTTACAATTCCGAAGGATAAACTAGATGATTTGGATATTGAATATATGGCAATTGGCGAGGTAACCGATTCTGATGTTATTGAAATTACCTTGGAAAATGGCTTTGTTGACCGAATTGAAAATAAGGGTTATGAACATTATGTTAGTGAATAGCAATCTTTACAAAAAAAGCTCCAAGACACAGAAAATCAGATGCGAGATTTGTGCAAATTACTGTAAAATATCCGATGGCAATGTTGGAATTTGCAGGCAACACAGAAACATCAACGGTGAGCTATTCGATTTGAGTTATGGGATTGTTTCTTCTTTAAGCCCTGATCCTATTGAAAAAAAGCCCCTTCATCATTTTTTACCTGGGACTTTCACGTATTCAATCGGCGGTTTTGGCTGTAACATGACTTGTTTGCATTGCCAGAACTATATGATATCACATGAATATGATATAAATTCAAGAGGCATTAAAATAACACCAGAAACCATCGTGAAAAATGCCATTAATTACAATTGCCAATCGATTGCATGGACCTACAATGAACCTACGATACACTTGCCTTTCAACAAGAAAACTTCCATGTTGGCGAAAGCCAATAATTTAAAAGTCATCTATGTCACTAACGGATATTTCTCCCAGCAGTCAGTCGAAGAGATTTTGACATTTGTTGATGCATTCAATATAGACTTGAAATCCATGTCAAGTGATTTTTATAAAAAAGTCTGTGGAGCGGATTTGGATGTGGTTTTGGACAATTTGAAAAGGGTTTATATGGAAGGCAAACACTTGGAAATTACAAATCTGATAATCAATGGTCATAATGATTCAATTGATGAAATTAATGAGTTATGTGATTTTGTTGTTAATGAATTAGGTTCTGAAGTTCCTTTACATTTTTCAAGAGCATTTCCTTATTATAAAATGAATGACATTTCACCCACTAAGCCTGAAATTTTGTTTAAGGCAAAAGAGATAGCTATTGAACATGGAATTGAAAATGTTCATTTGGGAAATATTTAAGTGATTGATGAAAACTATGATTTTGCATTGAATCAATTGATTTTGAGGAAGCCTACCCCATTTCGGATAAAAATAATGTCCTCACAAGTTTTTTTTAAAAAAGTAAATTAAAAAGTTAGTTTATTCACCAAAACTAACTCTTTCGAATTTTTCCAGGGTTTTAAGTGATTTTGTTGCGTCCACACCTATTTTTGTGGTTGTCCCATCACTTTCAGCTACTGGGTCAAGTGATGAACCGCGCACATTAGGAACAATCATAATGTCTCGGTCACCTTTAACGCGTGTAGCTATTGCATATTCAACATCTTCAGCATCAAATACATCGACATCAGTATCCACTACAGTGCAGTGTTTGAGTGAAGGGTGAGCAGACAATGCTGCCATAATTGCATTTTTCCCGTCACCTTCAGTTTGCTTATTGATTGATATAACTGAATGCAGCCAGCAGCAGCCTCCTTCGGTCAAGACAACATTTTCAACTGTAGGGACCGCATTTTTAACGGCCTTGAATATTCTAGGCTCCTGTGGAAGACCTTGCAATAATTTATGTTCAAAGCCGGCAGGAACGATTGCATGATAATATGGATTGTCCTTTTTGATATGCATTTTTTCCAGGTTGATTATAGGCTGGTCACGGATAATATCATAAGTATCAGTCAAATCAACAAAAGGACCTTCAGGAACAGTTTCTGTCACTGAAATCTTACCTTCAAGGATAATGTCGGCTTGAGGAACCTCCAAATCACCGCATTTGATTAAGGTTAGCTCTCCATTCTTGAATGCATTGGCAACTTCCATTTCATTATAATCAATTGGAATTGATGTAGTGCTTGCAAGTAGGATTGCAGGATCCATTCCAATGGCTATTGCAATTTCCAAGTCTTCACCTGCCTTTTGAGCATTCTGGAAATAAGTGTAAAGATTTCTCGGCACGATTCTGATAACTAGTCTTTTGTTGTCCAAAACCATCATCCTGTGAATTGATGCATTCTGAATTCCGGTTTCAGGGTCGCGTGCAAAGACAACACCGGCCGTAATATACGCTCCGCCATCTCTTTTATAATGAGTTAAAATTGGGATTTTACCTAAATCAATATCCATTGTGTCATATTCTGAAAAATCGGTGAATTTATCTACTTTAATTGGCTTTTCCATCGCTTCAATAATTTTTTCAGTAATTTCAGACACTTCACAATTTATTGATTTTGCTATCTTTTCCCTTGTATTACAGATTCCGGTTATGACAGGAATGTCATATCCCTTTACGTTTTTAATAACGACTGTGTCTTTAGGGTACTGCCTCAACACTTTTGAAATTTCAAATTCAGTTGAAAGTTCATCTGTAATTTCAATAATATTTTCATCTTTAATGTTCATATTATCCCTATAAGTTGATTTTTTTATCTTTTAATTTATCTAAAAGCTCTATAGTGTTTGGATTTTTGATTGAAAGGATTTCTCCTGCAAGAACTGCAGCGTTTTTACCATTGTTTATTCCGACAGTTGCAACCGGCACTCCCGGAGGCATGCTGACGGTAGTAAGCATATAGTCATCACCATTTTCATTTGTACATGGAACTCCGATTACAGGCCTGTCGGTAAGGCCCACAATTCCTCCTGTAACCTGTGATGAGTTGGAACTGATTCCTATGAATATTTTTGCGTTTTTCATTGCTTTGACGTAATTTGTGAATTTTCTGTTGGATCTGATTGGACAGACGACTTTCATGTCATAGCTGATTTTAAGCCTATCAAGAATAACTCCGACATTTTTGGCAGTCGCAACATCAGTTTGCCTTCCAACGATTATTGCAACTTCAGCATCTCTATTCTTGCACTTTTTAATGTCTTCCTCATCCACTTCAACCTTATTGATTTCGAGATTTTTTATTCTTAGAAAGTCATTTTGAATGAATTTTTTATCTGATATATTTTGAATAATATCTTCGTTGCTTTGTTTTACCTTTTGGGCATATTCCTTTCTTAAATCGATTAATTTTCGGCGAATTTCATCATCGTGAATTCCAAGAAATTGAGCGGCCAATATAGCGGCATTGTCTCCTCTGTCTATTCCAACAGTTGCAATAGGAGACGGGTAAGGCATTTGAACAATTGACTGCAATGCGTCTATTCCGCCAGTTTTCACGTCAACCGGAACTCCAATAACAGGTCTTGGAGTATATGCGGCAATGGCACCAGGCAAGTGTGCCGCCAAACCGGCAATTCCAATAAACACTTCAATTCCAGCATCAGTACCCTGCTTAACAATTTCGCGAATCAGATTTGGGGTTCTATGTGCGGAAGCTATTTTTAAACTGTATGGAATTTCAAGCTTTTCCAGGATATCCATACTTTTTTCCGCAATGGCAATATCAGAACCACTTCCAAGAATTATCATTATCTTTGGCATCATTAAAAAATCCCTTCCAAAATAAATTATTTGTTTACATATAATTTTGACTTTTAAATATATTAAATTATCATACTCAGTTGAATTCTATTTCTTTTAAAATCAATGTCCAAGACCTTTACATCAACTATGTCGCCAACGCTTACAATGTCTAAAGGGTGTTTCACATATTTATCTGCCACTAATTGTGAAATATGAACTAATCCATCCTGATGAACTCCAATATCAACAAATGCACCAAAATCAACAATATTTCTAACGGTTCCCTGCATTATCATTCCCTCTTGCAAGTCTTCAATTGACAATACATTTTTTCTCAAAATAGGTTTTGGCATATCTTCACGAGGGTCACGGCCAGGCTTTTTAAGCTCTTTGACAATATCTTTCAGTGTTTCCAATCCGATGTCAAGTTCCTGCGAAATTTCTTCTAGGTTAATGTCATCCAGTTTCAATGATTTGGATCCTATATCCGACGTGGTGTAATTTAATTTTTCAAGCAGCCTTAGTGTTGCACTGTATGATTCGGGGTGTATTGTGGTATTGTCTAGGGGGTTGTTTGGATTGTCGATTTTTACGAATCCCGCGCATTGTTCATATGTTTTTTTGCCTAACTTTTTAACGTTTAAAAGCTCATCCCTTGATGAAAAGCTGCCGTTTTCATCCCTATAGGCAATGATGTTTTTTGCAGTCGTATTTCCTATTCCTGAGATATAATTTAAAAGGCTATATGAAGCCGTATTCAGGTCCACTCCAACTTCATTTACTACCTTTTCGACAACTCCGGTCAAAGACTCGGACAACTGTTTTTGATTCATGTCATGCTGGTACTGGCCGACTCCAATGGATTTAGGGTCAATTTTAACGAGCTCGGCTAGTGGATCCTGAAGTCTTCTTGCTATTGAAACGGCACTTCGCTCGCCTTCACTGAATTCCGGAAATTCTTCGCTACCTAATTTTGAAGCTGAATAGACTGACGCTCCGGCTTCATTAACAATAATGTATTCAACATTTGTTCCCTTAATGATTTCAGCAACTATTTCCTCTGACTCTCTAGATGCAGTTCCGTTACCTATAGCTATTACATTAATGTCATACTTATCAATCAGCTCTCTGACGGTTTTTATTGATTCGGCAACCTTGTTTTGAGGTTCCGTTGGATAAATTAGTGATGTATCTAGGACTTTTCCTGTTTCATCAATAATGGCCAGCTTGCACCCGGTTCTAAAAGCGGGATCCCAACCTAAAATTGTTTTTCCAACCAAGGGGCTTTCCATCAATAGCTGATTTAAGTTTTTTGCAAACACTTCAATTGATTTTTCTTCGGCTTTCTCAGTTAGGTAATTTCTGATTTCCCGCTCGATTGCAGGTGCAATCAATCGCTTATACGAATCCTTTACACTTTCCTTGATGATTGGGGTTGTAAATTTATTGTATTGGATTTTTTCAGGTATTTTTGAAATGTTCTTTAACATATGTCTATTGAGATATCTGATGATTTCATCATCTTCACATTCGATTTTCGCTTTAATGACACCTTCCTTTTCTGCCCTGTTAATTGCTAGGATCCTGTGTGGCGGGATTCTTTTTATGTTTTCTGAGTAATTATAGTAAATTTCATATTCTGATGTTGAGTCATTATTTTTAGCTTTTGTTTGAATTTGACCTGTAAAAAAGGTGTTTTTTCTTATTTTTTTTCTAAAATCGGAATTGTCTGATATTTCCTCTGCAATGATGTCCTGTGCACCTTGGATAGCCTCTTCAGGGGTTTTAACTTCGTCATTGATATAATCTTTAGCTATTTTTTTGACACTTTGCTTGACGTTCTGTTCTAAAATAATCTTTGCCAGGGGTTCAAGACCCCTTTCACGGGCAACCGTTGCTTTCGTTCGCTTTTTACTTTTGTAAGGTCTGTATAAGTCTTCAAGCTCAACTTGTGTTTCAGCATTTAAAATCTTGTTTTTCAACTCATCCGTAAGTTTTCCAAGCTCATCAATTCTTTTTATTACCTTTTCCTTTTTATCTTCAAGATTTCTTAAGTATTTTAATCTTTCATCAAATTTTCGCAATATTTCATCGTTCAGTGAACCTGTGACATCCTTTCTATATCTTGCGATGAATGGAATTGTATTGCCATCATCAATCAGCTCTATTACTTTTTTAATTTGCCAATTTTCAAGGTTCAATTCTTTTTGAAGTGTTTTGGTTATCATTAAATTACTACCTTTAAATTGTTGGATTTCAATGTTATTACTTTAAAATTGTACTTTGGGACTAATAATATTTATAGTAGTTAAATGACATAGTATTAATAATTAAACTTTTAATGGTGAATATTAGTGTATTGGTTTTTTGTACTGATTGCATTTTTGCTTGCCGGCATCAAAACTGAAAAACCTAAGAAATATCAAAAGGTTTCAGTGATTATCCCTGCTTATAATGAGGAGGAAACAGTCGCTCAAGTGGTTGAAGTCGTTAAAAAGGTGTCGTTTGTAGATGAAATCATTGTGGTTAATGATGGATCAAGCGATAATACTGAAGCCGAAGCTTTAAAGGCGGGAGCTATTGTTATCAACCATGAAGTTAATAAGGGTAAGGGTGAGGCTTTATATACAGGTTACAAACAATCAGAATGCGACATTATTGCTTTTATTGATGCTGATATTTTCAATTTAACTTCAAAAAAGGTTGAAGCTATTATCAAACCGATTTTGCTTGGAAAGACAGACATTACCAAAACTAAATTTGCTCGTGAAAGTGGACGTGTAACTGAACTAACTGCAAAACCGCTTTTAAATTTCTTTTTCCCTGAAATCTCTTTTGAACAGCCATTGAGCGGTCAGTTTGCAGCACGTAAAGAAGCATTGAAAAAGATTAATTTTGAAAAGGATTATGGTGTGGATGTTGGTATTGTTATTGATGCGGATGTACTTGGAATTTCTATTATGGAGGTTGACATCGGTGCAATTGAACATGACATGTCCCCGCTTTCTGATTTAAATATGATGGCTAACGAGGTTGTAAGAACTATCATGAATCGTGCTAATAAATATGGTAGGGTAACAATGATTGATGATATTGGGCATTATATCAGAATGTCTATTGTGGGATTGTCATTAATAATTTTAGGTTTATTCACCATATTTTTTGTTAAGTTTATTCCATTGTCTATTGGTGTTATAATATCGG
>NZ_JBGVOG010000103.1:0-4447 GCF_045126245.1 Methanobrevibacter sp.
ACTTTATAAAATTATTGTTTCATAGAAGAAAAATAGGCAAATTATATTCATTTCCTTAAATGAAATTGCTCCACATCTTCACTTGAATAAAGTAAAAATACTATTTATGACTATTATTTAAAATATATTAATAACAAATTAAAATATATCTTGAATGAATTTGCAGATAAGAACACTGCAAAGAACTTTTCAAAATTACTTGAGGAATTGCAATGAATCCCTATATAGAAATATTAAGGCCCGGAAATGCTGTAATGGGCGCAATAGCAATTATTCTAATTGCAATAATTGATAAAACAATCAGTATCCCTATAATCCTTGCGATGCTTGCCGTATTTTTTGAAACCGCCGCGGGAAATGTGATTAATGATTACTTTGATTACAACATTGACCTAATCAACAAACCCGAAAGACCCCTTCCATCTGGAAGAATATCCCTTAAATCTGGAAGAAATTATGGCTACTTGCAATTTTTACTTGGAACAGTATGTGGGTTTTTAATTAGCTATCTGACCAATAACTGGATTCCTTTTGTTATTGTATTAATTTCAGATGTGATTCTTTATTTGTATGCATATAAATTAAAATCAACACCACTTATTGGAAATTTGGCTGTTGGTTTTATGACCGGTTTCGGATTTGTATTCGGGGGTTTTACAATCAATACTCCGGAAATCATTTCAATTTCAATATTTTTAGGATTTTTTGCATTTGTAATGACAACCGCACGTGAAATAATTAAAGACATTGAGGATATTGAAGGAGATAAAGCAGAAGGGGCGAAAACACTTCCTATTTTAATCGGCACAAAAATCCCTGCAATACTTGCAATATTTTTAATCGTGATTGACAGTGCATTATGTCCTCTTCTTTACTTCTATCATATTTTTGGGGTTTATTATTTGGCGGTGATAGCCATTGCAGTCATATTATTCTTATATTCTGCTATTTTAATTTTAAAATCACAAGATAGAGAAACTGCACACAAAGCATCCAAATATTTGAAAATAGGAATGCTCATAGCATTCGTTGCATTCATATTTGGATCTTTTTAATTTTTAGTGAATAACCGATAAACATTATAAAGTTTTGAAAAAAGGATTATTAATTATAAAAAATAAAGCAATGATTGACTATGTTTTTGGAAGAATTTTCAATTGATAAAAAAGACAAATATGCTCTAATATTCATAACCCTATTCAGTTTGGTATTGGCCGCCTATTACATTAGCTTTAATCAAAATCTAGGGATTTACTGCAGTGATGTCTATGTTTATCTTTTAAATGCCGTTTATTTTACCGGACATAACATTCATTCCACTCTAACGATTTATTTATCCCCCGTAATCTGTTTTTTAACATCGATACTTATGGACATTGGGATTAAAGATTCAATTTCAATTTGCATCATAACCGGATTATTTGCAGTGATTGGAAATGTAGGGTTTTATTTTCTTTTAAGAATGAAATTTGACAGCTTGTTAAGTTTAACCGGAGCCATATTATATGCAACATTTGCACTCAACCTGACTTGGCTGGCTAATGGCAGCATTGACATTCCCGGCGTGAGCATGACTATTTGGACAGTTGCCTTTACAATTCTTGCGATTGATAAAAATCCGAAATATTACCCTCATCTATTTATTGTATTCATTATTGCATTCTTTACAAGATACCAGATAATATTCATAATGCCCGTTTTAATTTTATATTATTTGTACAGAAATGGATTTAAAATTAAAAAACAGGACTGGAAACATATTAAAAAGGGTTTTTTAGTAGCTGCAATACTTGGAATTCTTATCTTAATACCAGTCATCATAATGGGCAATGGAAACTTTGAACCTGTTTCCCAAATTTTAGGAGGATTTTCTGGAAGCCAAGGCCGTACTTATGACCAGGCATACAGTACAGATGCGGGATATTATTTAACAAATTTCTTGAATTTCATATCTTCCTCAAAGGTTACCTATGAACATAGCACCCCCGTTTTAGAAAATCCAACAATATTATCCTTCCTGATTATAGGGATATTGGCAATCGGAAGCCTGCTATTTATTTTAAAGAAAGATTATGAACTGGACAAGAGCAAATTGATCCCAATTGCATTATTTTTAATAGCCATTTTAACATTTAAAAAAACCAGTTCAGTAATAACAATTTCAATTACTCTTCTGGGATTGCTGTTGATTGGACGAAAAAGCAAGAATCATATGGGACTTATGATGTTAAGTTGGATTTTGGTTAATCTAATTTTCTATAGTTATTATAACCTTAAGGTCAACAGATATATAATTCCGGCAATTCCACCATTAATATACCTAATTTTGACAAGTATTGAACTGATTAATGAGAAAATCACATTTAACAGGAATATAATCCCCCTAGCTTTGATTTTACTATTTGCCATACAGGGATTTGCATTCACTCTTGCATTTGAACCGACAAATGACTTTACAGCTCCGCAAGAAATGAGTGAATATATAATCCATGAAATTCCAGATTATGAAAACATCAATATTGGTGTTTACAATATCAGACCATATCGCTGGTATTTGGGCGAAAATATAATCGGAATCCCAAATTCTGAAATAACAAAAATCGATACGGGAAATATCAGTTATTATATTTCAAATGTGAAAATAAATGATTTAAACAATTTTAAAGAGATAAAGAACATTGGCAAGTTATATTTATATGAAAAGAATGTCTAACATTGCCAAAAATTCATGTTTTACATTTAGAAAAATAATTAGAAATCTAACTGACAATAGACACCACTTTAATAAAATTGAAAAGCGAATTTTTAACATTTATCAGATTTATATTTAGTGATTATTAGAAAGATATATAATAAAAAAAATAAAAAAGTAATAATATAAAATGCATTTAAAGAGGATAATATGAAAGTTGTATGCTGTAAGAACTGTGGTGCAAAGTACCAACTCGATGATGATGATGACATAACTACATTCGAGTGTTCTTCATGTGCAGGAGAGTTAGAATATTTAGAAGAATATTCTGATGGTGAAACTAAATCTCGTTCTTCTTTCATGGATTCATTCAAGTATGACAATTCCTATATCGTCCAATGTGAAGACTGTGGACTGAAATATAAAATCAAAAGTAGTGATAGCATACTTGATTATGAGTGCGATAGTTGTGGAGGATCTTTAAGATATCTTGATGAAGAAATGAACAAGGAACTTGATAACTATCTCAAGGAAAGGAAAGCAGAAGCTGAAAAATTTAGAGCCCAAACACAATCTAGTGAACCGACACCTGAAGAACCTAAAGCAGAAGATAATATATCCTTAAAGTCACTTACTAACAGGCTTGAAAACTTTTTCTCTGAAGAACGCATGCTGGAAATTGCTGATGATGAGAAAAACGAACAAGAATTAGAAGAAGAACTCAATGTTAAAACTGCAAGAACAACCATTCCAGATGCTGTTCAATCTAAATTTGGTAAAGAATTTGCTCTTCCTAAAACCAATGATTATACCATCTTGAAAAATTTCTTAAAAGATGAATTCATGAAAGGAATGCGCGAATATTATCCGATGGCTACTACAAAAGCTTCAAATGGAAGTTTCCTTGATAGAATTAGTTTGAAAGAACCAACAATGGGCAATTCTGGAGAAAAAGAAATTGCTGAAAGCGATTTTAATTTCAATATTAAAAATATGGATTCCAATACAACATTGCTTACTGTTGGAATCGTTATATTAGTCTTAAGTATAATTGAAATATTCTTTATCAACAGTGGTATTGGTATCGTTGCTTTATTTATAGGTATAATTATCTTATGTTATGGATATTATAAAACTCGAGATGTAAAAGAACATGAAGAAAGAACAAGAATTATTAGAGAACATTTATTAACTCTTTCTGATGAATATTATGTCTTTTACAATGTGAAAACTCCAACCTCTCCGGATAGCATCAACCATTTGGTTGTTGGTCCGACTGGAATTTATGCACTTCTTTCACAGAAATACAATCCAAAACTTAGATTAGAAGCTGAAAATGAAAATCTGAATTTGATTGGTTCCAGCGAATTGGAAGAGAATAAAATTGAGGAAGTTTCACTTTCAAACAATACCCGAAAATTCAGATACACAACTAAACAGGCAAAATTCTCACAAGACAATAAAGTTAAACAAAAAGCATTAAGCTTAGGTGAGGATTTAATTAATTTCCTTAATGACAACAACATCAAAAACTGTTTTGTTGAACCGTTGGTCGGATTTATAAACAATGAAGTTGTTGTAATAAATATGCCTTTAACTGATGAAGACTTATTTATTGAGGAATTATTGAATAAAATCCGAACCAGTACAATTAAATTAGATTCTGAAACAATTGACAAATGTGCTGTTTTAATTAACAAGTATTCCGCCGATTGTTCTTTAGAAATAATTTAATTTTTCTTTTTTTATTTTTTG
>NZ_JBGVOG010000104.1:0-2372 GCF_045126245.1 Methanobrevibacter sp.
AACTGGTATTGAATATTCCTGATAACAAAAAGATAGTTTCAATGCATGATGATATGAGAAAAAGCTTTTTAAGAAAATTGGCTTTTGAGGAAGGTCTGGATTATGATATAGCATATAGGCCTAAAAAAGCGGCCCAATACGGGACAGGCATTGATAAAATCTTAAGAAAAAAGATTTTAAAAGACACTGATATTAGTTCTTATTTGAATAAATAATCTTTAACTTTATTAATATCTAAAAACAAAATATTAATATTATTAATTAAATTTAGGAGTTTATATTTTATGTCAATCGAAAAAGATGCAGAAGAAATTATAGAAAAATTTTCAAAAACATTAGAAGACATTCCAGATACAGATGAAACCTGGTATATTACAGATAACTTAAATTTAACACGCGAAGATAAATCTCATGAGAAAAACCCTGAAAAGATATTGAGAAATGCTAATATTGACAAAGATGGAAATCTTAAAGTTAAAATTGCAGATTGGACTAATTAAGAGTGATTTATATGAGAATAAATTTAGTTCTAGAACTTTTAGATGCTCCTGGACAATTAGTTAAAGTATTGGAGCCAATCAGCACTGTCGGTGTTAATTTAGTAACCATTATCCACAAGAGAGACTATAAAAATGATGATGGTAGGGTTCCAGTTCAACTTACTTTAGAAGGAGAACAGGAAGATCTTAAAAATGTGGTTAATAAGTTTGAAGAGTTAGGTTTCACCATTATTGAAATGGATGGAGTCATTAAAAAAGAAAAAATAACTACTATTTTATTTGGCCATATTGTTGATCAGGATTTAAGAGACACTATGGATAGAATCAATGCACTTGAAGGCGTTGTAATTGTTGCATTTGATATTAAGTTAAACGGTGAAGAAAAGTCTACTGCATTGATTAATATTGAAGCAGATGTTGGTAAAAAGCAAACAGTATTTAATAGAATTGCAGAAATTGCTAAAGAAAAAGAGTTACTAGTGATTAATGAAGTTTAAGTGATTATTATGGATGAATGTAGAGTCATTATCATGGGATTTGGTTCAGTAGGTCAAGGTGTAGCCAATGCAATTTCCATGAAAAAAGATTTAATTAAAGATAAGACTGGTGTGGCTGTTAAAGTTGTTGCAGCTGCAGACTCATCTACATCTGCAATCTCACAGGATGGATTGGATGAGAAATTGCTTGTTGAAACTAAAAAGAATGAAGGAAAATTATCCGCTTATCCTGAATTTGGATGCGATATCAATGGTCTGGATGTTTTGGATGCCGTTGAATATGATTGTCTTATAGAAGCAACTCCTACAAATATCAAAGATGCAGAACCTGCATTATCATTAACATTCAAAGCATTTGAACAAGGTAAAGATGTTGTAACATCAAATAAAGGTCATTTAGCACTCAAATTCAAAGAAGTTGTTGGAGCTGCTGAAAAGGCAGGCGTTGAATTTAAATACGAAGCCAGTGTCGGCGGTTCAATGCCTATTATTAATTTCACAAGGGATACATTGGCGTCATGTGAAATCAAATCAATTAAAGGTATCCTGAATGGTACTACCAATTACATTTTATCAAGAATGACTTCAGAAGGTTCAGACTATGAAGTTATTTTAAAGGAATCACAAGAGCTTGGAATAGCTGAAACCGATCCGACTCAGGATGTTGAAGGTATTGATGCAGCATGTAAAACTGTAATTTTGGCTAACTCTCTTTTAGGAATTGATGCAACTTACAGTGACGTTAAGGTAGAGGGCATTTCAAATATCAATGCACAGGCTATTGAGCTGGCCAAAAAAGATGATTATCTAATCAAATTGATAGCTGAAGTCTCTCCTGATAATTTACAGGTCTCTCCACGTTTGGTTAAAAGAGGAAGCTCTTATGATGTAAGCGGAACCTTGAACATGGCTACAATCAAAACTGACCTTGCCGATGAGGTATCTGTAATTGGACTTGGAGCAGGTTCACTTGAAACCGCTTCTGCGATGTTGACTGATTTAATTAGTATTTTAAAAAATAAAAACTAATTAATTACTTTTTTACTTTTTTTGATAACATGAAATACGTAATTTTTATCCCGGATGGGTCAAGCGATTACCCTTTAGATGAATTAGATGGTAAAACTCCTTTAATGGCAGCAAAAACTCCAAATATTGATAAATTGGCCAGAGAAGGTTTTGGAGGATTTACAAATAATGTTCCGGAGCAATATGATCCCGGTTCTGATGTGGCAAATATGAGCATTTTCGGATTCAATCCTGCCTGTTACTATACAGGGAGGGGACCTCTTGAAGCGGGCAGTGAGGGAATTCCAACAACACCATGTGATGTGATATTCAGATGCAATACCATATACAGTGAAAATGGTGAAAT
>NZ_JBGVOG010000105.1:0-18251 GCF_045126245.1 Methanobrevibacter sp.
GTATCCAAAAATGTTGATGTATTCCTTTAAGTCATCACGTTCTCTTTTCATGGCTAATGCCACATAATACAGGGCTCTTGTATCATCAATAGCTCTGTGGAAGTTGACTTTTTCAATATTATAATGCTCAACGGCATCAATCAATTTATGAGGATATTTTTTTCTGTCCTTTAAAACAGTCACCGTATCCAACCAGTCAACATTTTTAACAATATCGTCCGCTTCAAGAGGAAAATGGCGTTTCAGCAATGCATAAACAAACAACAAATCAAACTGACAATTATGGGCAACCATCAATGTTCCGGGAGTAAGCCTTTTTTTCAAATCACATGCGACAGTCTTTTCATCGATTCCTTCTTCCCTCAACATTTTATTGGTAATACCAGTCATTTCAATGATATTGGGTGGAATCGGTTCTCCGATATCAATAAACTCATCATATGTGTCTACAACTTCACCGTCACAGACTGTAAACATTGCAAGCTCAATTATCTTATTGCCTCTGAAATCCAAACCGCTGGTTTCAGTATCAAAAAATATTACCTTAATAAAAAACACCCTCTAAAATAGAATTTGATTAATTCTATATAGTTGAAAATATATAATCATTAGTGATTAGTCAACATGAGGGATAAATTTGACTCAAAAAAGTGAAGCTCAAAAGGGCAACATCACACCTGAAATGGAATATGTTGCAGAATATGAAAATATAGATGTTAATAAACTAGCTAAATTGATTGATAAGGGATCAGTAGTGATTCCGAAAAACGTCAACGGACACTCAAAACCCTGCGGTATTGGAGAAGGCCTGAAAACCAAAATCAATGCAAACATCGGTTCTTCATCAAAAATCGATGACATCGATTTGGAAATCAATAAAGCGAAACTGGCCCAGGAATATGGTGCTGATGCGCTGATGGACCTCTCAACAGGATCCGATTTGAAGCTGTTCAGACAAAAGATTATGGATGCGGTTGACATATGCATTGGAACCGTTCCGATTTATGAAGCCGGCGTTGTGACACTGGCTAAAGGCAGGGAAATCATCGACATGGACCCTGATGATATCTTTAAGGCCATTGAAAATCAGGCAAAAGAGGGCGTGGACTTCATGACACTCCACTGCGGAATTACAAAGGATTTGGTTCAAAAGCTGAAGGATGCCAACAGGATGATGGGAATTGTAAGCCGCGGGGGAACATTCATGGCTTCCTGGATAAATCATAACGAACAGGAAAACCCATTATATGAAAACTACGATTACCTTTTAGAGCTATCCTATGAATATGACATAACATTGTCCTTAGGTGACGGCCTAAGGCCCGGCTGCCTGTCAGACGCAAGCGATATCCCTCAAATTCAGGAACTGGTAAACCTGGGTACACTCGTTAAAAGAGCTCAGGATGCGAATGTCCAGGTAATGGTGGAAGGTCCGGGACACATGCCGCTGAATCAGATTAAAGCAAATATGGAAATCCAAAAGACAATCTGTCACGGCGCTCCATTTTACGTATTGGGTCCGCTCGTGACCGATATTGCACCGGGTTACGACCACATTACAGGAGCCATCGGAGGAGCAATAGCTGCCAGCGCCGGAGCAAACTTCCTGTGTTATGTAACTCCTGCAGAGCATCTATCCCTGCCAAGTCTGGAAGATGTAAAAGAGGGAGTCATCGCATCCAAAATAGCTGCCGAGGCCGCCGATGTCGCAAGGGGTCTTGACTCTGCATGGCAAAGGGAACGCGCAATGGCAAAGGCAAGAAAGGAATTTGACTGGGATGCCCAATTCGACTTGGCTCTGGACAAATCCAAACCTAGGAAATACAGGGACAAATGCGAACTGGACGATGATGAAATGTGCGCAATGTGCGGAGAATACTGTGCCGTTAAAATAGCTAAAGGGGATTTCTAATGAAATATCAGGAATTGGTGGATGTCTACTCTGCCTTAGAGGCAACTACAAAAAGACTGGAAAAGACTGAAATAATCGCAGAATACCTAAAAAAATTAGATTCTGAAACCATTGAAAAAGTAGGTTTATTGATATTGGGCGTAGTGTTTCCGGCATGGAGTTCTGAAGAAATTGGAATCGGCGGAAAACTTGTTGAAAGGGCAGTTGCCGAAGCTGTGGGAACCACACAGGCTGCCGTTGAAGATGCAGTCCGTGACGAAGGGGACATCGGCCTTGCATGCATCAAACTGTATGCAAAAAAATCCCAGATGACATTTTTCTCCCAACCTTTAACAATTGATTTTGTTTTCAACAGCTTGCGCAAATTATCACAGATAAGCGGTTCAAGGTCCACCAATCGTAAGATTGCAGTCATTTTAGAATTGTTAAGCCAGGCCAGCGCCACTGAAGCCAAATATCTGACACGTACAATTACTGAAGAATTGAGAATAGGTGTCGGAGACGGCGTCGTAAGGGATGCGATAGCACAGGCTTTTGACATTGACAAGAAAGTTGTCGAAAGGGCCCAGATGCTTACCAATGACTTCTCAGTCGTTGCAAGAACTGCAAAAGAGCAAGGTGCCGAAGGTCTCGAAAAGCTTAATTTGACCCCAGGAACACCCGTTAAACCAATGCTCGCACAGCTTGCACCGCCTTTGGAAGAAATTATCCCTGAAATGGGTGAAGCGATTTGTGAGACAAAATATGATGGAATCCGACTTCAGGTCCATAGGAACGGCTCAGAAATTAATATATTTACACGCAGACTCGAAAACATTACTCATGCACTTCCCGAAATTGTAGAACTGTTCAAAGAACACCTGCCTCATGAGGACTACATTGTGGAAGGCGAGGTAATAGCTACAAAAGACGGCAAGCCATTGCCTTTCCAGAATATCCTGCATAGGGTGAGAAGGAAATACAATGTTGAGGAAGCAATGGAAAATGTTCCTTTAAAATTATATTTATTCGATGTGCTTTATTATAAGGTTCCGATGATTGATGAACCCCTAAAAATCAGAAGGGCAAAATTAGAAGAGATTGTGGACACTTCAGTGGATGAAATGAACTTGAGTACAATGAAAGTCGGAACACCTGACAACATTGATGAACTTCAGGAGCTATTTGAAAGCTCCATTGAAGGCGGTCATGAAGGAATAATGATTAAGGATTCCAAAGAACCCTACATTCCAGGTTTGAGAGGCAAAAAGATGCTCAAGTACAAGGCAGAACCTGAAACTCTGGACATGGTTATTGTAGGCGGCACCTACGGAATCGGAAAGAGAGGGGACTTTGTGGGATCATACCTTGTGGCCCTAAGAGATGAAAACGACGACTTCAAAACTGTTGCCTATGCCGCAACAGGACTTGACGATGCAACCCTTGAATATCTCACCGGGAAAATGAAGGAACTTGAAATCTCAACAAAGGGAAGAGAAATAAAGGTGGAACCTAAAATCGTTTTGGAAATTGCATTTTCAGAAATCGTCGAATCCCCCGAATATGAAACCGGCTATTCACTGAGATTCCCTGTCGTCAAAAATATCAGAAAAGACAAAAGCCCTATGGATGCGGATACCGTCGAGAGACTGATTTCCATGTACAATACCGGAAATTAATCAATTTCTTATTTACGGCAATGCCTTTACATGGCCAATCACATATCTTGTAACCGGATAAACGATAATCTCATAGATTGTTTTAAATAATGCCTGAGCGATGATCATCAAAATCAAAGCCTCGAATGGCATGGTTCCGATAAAACCTATGAAAATGAATACAACAGCATCCAAACCCTCACCGGCAAGTGTTGAAACAATGCACCTTAAAAATAATTTGTCTTCTGATTTTGATTTTAAATAAACCATCAGTTTTGCATTTACAAGAGAACCGCACAGATATGCTGCAAAGCTGGCCAGAAGCAATCTGAAAGTGCTTCCCAATACGATGCTGAAAGCCTGCGAATTTTCAAAAAATGCGGGAGCCGGCAACCAAATCGTAATATTATAACATATTACCGCAACCAGATTCATGAAAAAACCAAGCAGAATTACGTTTCTTGCCTTCTGATAACCATACACTTCCGCCAATACATCATTGACTATGTAGATTATAGGAAATATTACCACCCCGCAAGGTAACGTAAATGAATAAAAATCAAACGTTTTTCCTGCAATGATATTTGAAACAATCAAACATGCAGTAAAAATGCCTGTTAAAGTAGCATATAATTCTGTTTTAGTTAAATTATCAAACATACAGATATTATATTTCTAATAATAGATAAATTTTACAGGGTGAAATCCTATCGGATATATTAAGCTTAAAGGTTTAATAGAAATCCATGAAAATTACAGATGATAAACTATTAAGAATGGCTTTAATAACATCCCTTGTTGGAATTATAGGGCTGATTGCATTTACCCCATCAATTGAAGTGAAGGAGGTTGACATTAAGGACATCACGAGGGGCATGATTGATGAGGAAGTCAAAATTGACTGTGTCATTCAGGATGTTTCACAATCAGGCTCCAAAAGCAGCTATTTTTTAACCATTAATGACGGAACCGGCCAAATGCCTATGATTATTTTTGAAAGCCAGGCATCCGAAATTCAATCGAAAAGTTTTGACATCACCGAATTTAAGGATAAACGGGTTGAAGTCGTCGGAAAAATAACCGAATACAACTCTCAGCTGGAACTGATATTGTCATCCGGAGACAGTCTGAAAATAATCGGATAATAAATAGCTATTTATTAATTGAAATCCAAAATAATTATGAATAAACTTTATAGGATTTAGTAAAATGTCTGATAAGAAACGATTATTTGGAACATTTGGAGTTAGAAGAACTGCAAATGATGTCTTAACTCCCGAATTTGCATCAAGACTCGCTGCATGTTACGGAACTCAAATTCAAGGAACCGTCGCTGTCGGCGGAGATACCAGAACTTCTTCCCCAATGTTAATGGAAGCCGTAAAAGCCGGACTTTTATCATCAGGATGCGATGTGGTGGATTTGGGAATCCTTCCAACACCCGCTGTCCAATATGCGGTTCGCAAATATTATGACGGAGGAGTGATGATTACTGCTTCACATAACCCTCCAAAATACAATGGACTCAAATTTTTGGATGAAGACGGAATTGGAATTCCTGATGAAATGGACCTTGCAATTGAAAAATTATACTTTGACGGCGAGCCTAAAAGAGCTCATTGGTCTGAAATTGGGCAACTATACCATAACGATAAGATTATTGACGAATACATTGACGAAGCCATCTCCAAAGTGGATGTCGAAGCAATCAAAAACGCTGATTTGAAAGTTGTTGTCGATTGCGGTTCCGGTGCCGGATCATATACCGCACCATATCTGATTAGAAAACTTGGCTGTGATGTGACAACCCTAAACTGTCAGGCTGACGGATTTTTCCCTGGCCGTGACCCGGAACCTATTGAAGAAAACTTACAGGAGTTAATCAGCGTTGTAAAAGAGCTTAACGCAGACATTGGTCTTGCACATGACGGGGATGCGGACAGAACAATCTGCATTGATGAGAAAGGAAACTTCGTTTTGGGAGATAAAACCTTCACACTTGTTGAAAAGCAGATGCTTAAGGAAAATGATGGCGGAATAATCGTCACTACCGTAGCAACTTCCCAGGCCATTTATGACATCGCCGACGAATACAACGGCGAAGTAATAGCAACTGCAGTTGGGGATTTGCTTGTGGCACGTAAACTCAAGGATGAAAACGGTTTATTTGGCGGAGAAGAAAACGGCGGTTTGATTTTCCCTGATTTCGTTTACGGAAGGGATGCTGTGATGACTGTGGCCAAAATATTGGAGATAATAGCTAAAGAGAAAAAAGCATTATCAGAATTGGTCTCAGAACTTCCTGTCTACTATGCAAGCAAAATGAAAATCGAATGTCCTGATGACGAAAAGGAATTCGTCATGACAAGCATTGCAGAAGAAATTAAAACAACAACCGACTTTGAACTAGACCTTACAGACGGCGTTAAAATCCTGAAAGAAGATGGCTGGGTAATCATCAGACCATCCGGAACAGAACCTATATTCAGATGCTTTGCCGAGTCCGACTCACAACAAAAAGCTGACGAAATGACAGAATGGGGAATAGATTTAATCAAGAAATACAGGAAATAATCTAATCCTCAAACCCCATCACCTTTACCTTTAATTAAATTAAAAATACAATCAACCAAAAGCACCATTTTATCTAAAAACTAATTTTAATGAAAGGACTTTTTAAAATTAACAAGCGCCATGAAATATCATCAATTGTATGTCCGCTACAGATACACTCAAAAATAAAAATATCTAAAAGTTTTCCAAACATTCCTCTTTTAAGAAAAATGCATCCTCATTATCAGGATTTCTAAGCAATACCTTATTGAAACTATCAACAGCCTCTTCAAATTTGCCCAATTCCATTAAGACAACACCTTTGTTCAGTAAAAAATCGATATTATTCTCTTCAATTGCAATTGCCTTATTAAAACACTCCAAAGCATCGTCAAATTTGCCCAAATCAATGAAAGCATTGCCCATTCTATTGATGGCTGAAGCATCCATTTCAGAATCATCCAAACAAACTTCAATCGCCTTGTTGAAAGATTCAATTGCCTCTTCCAATCTGCCCATATCAGTCAACAGGTTGCCTCTGGAATTCCAAACCTCCGGGTTTTCCCCATCAATAACAATCAGCTTATCATAAACCCTTAAAGCCTGGTCATATCGACCCAGCATTTCTAAAATAAATCCTCTCCAATAAAGAACAATCGGACTGCTTGGCCTATAATTGTAAGCGATAGTACTTGCCTTATAAGCTTCATTGATGTTTCCTGAGTTTAGAAGTGCAATGGCCTTATTGTTTAAAATGTATTCATTGTCCGGTTCTATTTCCAATGCCTTGTCATAACATTCTATCGCATCGATGAATCTGCCCAGCCTTGAAAGATTGTCCCCCTGCTTATTGAGCAGATAAACATCATTCGGGTCAAGCTTCAAAGCCGCATCATAACACATTGTGGACTTGTCGAACTTGCCGCTGTCAAATAGGATATCCGCCCTTTTCATGATCATGGCCTTTTCATCTATCTTGTCGCCTTTCCAGTCCTCAATGTCCAATTTTTCAAAATAGATTATTTGAAACTCATCTGAACTGTCTACCCTACCGCCGTACATTTTTTTGAATTCTCTCAACATGTCTTTTGAGTCTTTAAAACCTTCCTGAACGGCCAGTTCATCATTATCTTCAATTTCGCTGAAAAGGATATTTTCAACATCGGTGACAATGGCTTCAAAAATTTTCATTTTTTCTTTAGAAACCAGGTTCCAGTAACAGTATAGCCTGTCGCCTTTCTTTAGAGGGGTCTTCCATAACTTACGGATAGTTCTGGTTTTTTTACCTGTAATCACATCAATATCATTACTTGAAAAAGATAAAATTGGCATTTGAATACACCACTCAAATTAAATTACCTGCTCTCCAAATTCTGCACTCTTCACTTTGATTTGGCCATCAAAGTAAGGTTTGAGCTCTTCTGCCAAATCCCTCAAATCATGAGGATTGGGAACCTCCACCTTTTCCAAAGCGGGGTCCAATACATTCTTATTCCTAAACTGTTGGACAGTATAGATATCAGCTTTAATCTCTTTAATCAAATTTATCATATCATCTTTGGTGTGCAATGTCGGAACATAGGTTGTTCTGGCTTCCAAGTGAACCTCCGGGTCATCGGCAATCAGTTCCATGGATTGCTTAACCTTTATCCCCACATCAGAACCTGTGATCTTTCTGTAATCCTGAAAAGTTGTTTTGACATCGAGCGAAACAAAGTCAAGAAGTTTCAAATCCAATAGCTGCTTTATTTTATCAGGGTAAATGCCGCTGGTATCCAATTTGGTTTTAAGGCCAATTTCCCTAACATATTTCAATATATCAATTACGGCATCCGTTTGAACCAATGGTTCGCCTCCGGATATTACGATTGCATCCAAAAAATCGGCTGAAGAATCGATTTCTGATTTGACTTTCTCGAAGGACCATTCCGTATCATCTTCCAACAGTTCAACATTATGGCAATATCTGCAGGCCAGCGGACATTTTGACATGAAAATGACCAAAGACATATTTCCATGAAATTCAACAGAAGATATTACAGTTCCTCCAATATACATCAGTTTAAAACCTCTTTTATAATCTCAATGAATTTTTTATCCTCTTCAATGGTGCAGATACTGATTCTAATCCAGTATTCATCCAAACCCTTAAAGGAAGTGCAATCCCTTACGATTATTCCGCGTTTCATAAGCTCCAAAGCCAGCTGTGATGCTGTAAAACCTGTGTCCTTAACATTGATTAACATGAAATTTGATTTTGATGGAAATACATTAAGAGAATCTATTTTTGATAGCTCCTCATATAAATATTCTCTTGATTCAATTCCCTTTTCTATTGACTCGGCAATATAGTCCTTATCCCTGAACGTATTGAGTGCAGCAGCAAAAGACAAACGGGTAAGTGAAAATACCGGCTTGATTCTATGCATATATTCAATGATTTCGCTGCATGCCAAACCGTAACCGATTCTCATCCCTGCAAGACCTAACACCTTGGACATTGTACGGATAATAAAGACATTGCCGAATTCATTGATTAAATCCTTATTTGTAACTTCAGAATACTCAAAATAAGCTTCATCAATGACAATCAATATTTCAGGGTTTTTGCGGGCAATATCTGCCAAAACTTCCTTATCAATCAGGGTTCCGGTAGGATTGTTCGGACTGCAGAGGAAAATCATTTTGGTCTTGTCGTTGATCGCATCAAAAATTGAATCTGTGTCCAATTCGTTTTTGTCCAAATCCCATCTTGCATAAACCGGACGGGCTCCATATTGCTGGAGGAGATATTCATAATACATATAGGACGGCAAAGGAACAATGAATTCATCCCCCTCATCAATGAATGTTTTTGCCAAAACATCAATGATTTCATCAGCCCCGTCTCCGCCTATGATTACCTGACTGTCCTCAACGCCACTATATTCAGCTATTTCGCCTACCAATTCCTTTAGTTGGGATTCAGGATATCTGTTTATTGATTTTATTTCCTGTTTAATGGCTTCCATAGCCTTTGGAGAAGGACCCCATGGGTTTTCATTGGATCCCAATTTAATAATATCGTCCTTATTCAAGTTGAATTCCTGTGCAATTTCATCCTGTGATCTTCCAGGAACATAAGAATCCATTTCATCTACAATCTGTCTCGGTTTCATAATTTAGTCTTCCTTATACTGTTTGGAAAGTTTCACATAATTGTCGGCATTATTTTGAATTAGGTTGATTTGCTCTTCACTAACTTCCTTGACTGCTTTGGCCGGGACGCCCAATATTAAACTGCCTTCGGGAAATTCCTTTCCTTCACTTACGACAGCCCCCGCACCGACAATTGAATTTTTACCTATATGGGCACCGTTTAAAACTGTCGCGTTCATTCCTATTAAAACATTATCATCTAATTTGCATCCATGAACAACCGCACCATGGCCTACGGATACGTTTTTACCTATTTCAACCGGAAAACCACGGGTGCAGTGAACAACACAATTGTCCTGAACATTGGAATTGTCACCTATGGTGATTGAGTCTGTGTCTCCCCTAATGATGGCTCCATGCCATACTGAGACATTTTCTCCCAATTCCACATCTCCAAACACTTGTGCGCCAGGGCATATTATAACAGAGTCTTTTTTATTTTCCATAATATCGCCATTCTTATTTCTTTTTATTTTTGTCTTGAATGATATGATTTTGTTTTACCAATACACGTGTATCGGAGGGTACATCATCATACAACAAAACCCCTGAACCGATAGTGGAATTATAACCTACCTTTACGCCCGGAGAGAAACTGGAGTTGATACCGGTTTTTACTGAATCCCCAATAATGGAACCGAGCTTACGCCTTCCGCTATCTATCATCTGATTTTTGATTTTGGTTTTAACAGACCTGTTGTCGAAACGCAGGTTTGCAATGTTGGTTCCTGCGGCTATATTGCAGTTGGAACCTATGACAGAGTCCCCGACATAACTCAAGTGACTTACATTTGTATTTTCCATGATAATGGAGTTCTTAATCTCCACAGCATTACCGACATGAACATGGTCCCCGAAGTAGGAATTGCCTCTGATATATGAGTTGGGACCTATATCGCAGTTTTTACCTATGTAGACATTGCCTTCAATGTATACTCCTGCCCTAATGATGCTTCCCTCATCCAAGAAGATTTCTCCATGAATGTGGGCACCCTCTTCAATGGTCCCCTTAATCTCTGTTTTGAGCTGGCCGATTAATTCCTCATTGACCTCTATCAATTCCCAAGGCCTACCCACATCAATCCAATCTTTTGTGGTTTTGTGGCCGATTACCTTTTTGCCGTCCTCGATTTGCATGGAAACTGAATCAGTAATTTCATATTCTCCACGTTCGGACAATCCTGTCTTTGCAATTTTATCAAAGATATCCTTATTGAAAATATAAATACCAGTGTTTACCAAATTGCTTGGAGCCTCTTCCTTTTTAGGTTTTTCCACGATTTTTTTAATGTTTCCATCTTCTATTTCAACAACACCAAAAGCTGAAGGATCTTCCACTTCAGTTAGAACCATCAATGTGTCAGGAACCAAATAATTATACTTTTTAATGATTTCATTGATGATTTCATTGTCTAAAATGATATCCCCATTCAGAACAATCAGACTGTCCTCAATGAAATCCTCACCATATGAAATCGCATTTGCAGTTCCGAGGAAATCCTTTTGAGTTTTATAGGTTATGTTTACGCCGAAATCACTGCCGTCACCGAAATAGTCGCGGACCATCTCTTCCTTATAACGGACAATTAATAAAATGTCAGTTATTCCGTTATCCCTTAATGATTCGATGTTATATTGAATAATCGGCTTTCCAGCAACCGGCAACATGGTCTTAGGCTTAGTAAGTGTTAATGGCCTCATTCTTGACCCTTCACCGGCGCTTAAAATTATTGCCTTCATTTATATTATCCCCTTAAATTGTTATATTATAATGATATATGTAACTCATTACTTATTAATTAACTTTCCTAAAAAAATAACCAATTATAAATATTAGATGAAATATAATAAGTACCATATTAGCTACTGCAATATAATTTTACAGTAGTGAAAATTAAAGGAGATTATTGAAATGACTGTATATGTATGTCTTCACTGCGAATATCGCTTTGACTCAGAAAAAGGTGACCCTGCATACAACATTCCTGCCGGAAAAACTCCTGCAGACATGCCTGATGACTGGGTTTGCCCAGAATGCGCTGCTCTTGGAGTAGATGCATTTATTGCAGAAGATGAATAAATTCATCTTCTTCAAATCTTTTTTTTAGAAAATAAAACAATTTTTTTCGTTTTTTGAAAAAAAATTTGGTGAATTGTCAAAAATATTTAAATAGTAAAATGTATAAATAAATTACAGAAACACTTAGTTTCACTTTTTTAAAAAAATTCTTTTAACAATTAAATTTTACTTAAAAATAGTAGGTTTGTCCACAATGAATAGAACAAAAAAACTAATAATAGGAATATTACTTGTAATTCTTTTAGGATTATTGCTTGTTATATATGGGGCATTGTTCATGACTCCAGATTTAACAATGGAAAGTAAAAATATTCTAGTATTAGCTTCTGATAAAACCGAACAGCCGAATGGGTCAGTGGATATGGCATTCATGGTTCATTTAGAAAACGGATCATTGAAAAATTACACCCCAATATATCCTGGAGGAATGACCCACCCTACACAGCCGGCTCCAGGAGGGCTTAGCGGAAAGATGTATATGCACGATTGTCTTTGGGATGGAGCAGACCAAGGTATGGAATATGCAAAAGAAATCGTAGAGGCAAATACAGGAATGCATGCCGATGCCGTAGTTGTTGTATATGATGTAGGTTTAGATAACGTTATCGATTCAATCAGACCGCTTACCGTGGATGGCGTTGAGAAAAACATTAGCGCAACTGACATTATCCGTGAAAACGACGCTTATAACGGTTATCCTGGAAACGAAAACGTTCAGGGAAACATGTCCAGAGGAGATGCTGTAATGGAATTGGCCAAAGCACTTTCCCAAGCAGCCAAAGATCCAACCAAGAAAACTACCATGGTACAAAAAGCAATGGAAGAATATTCAAAAGGAAATATTCTTATGAAACCTGAAGGATCATTTACAAAATTATTGGCTACAAAAGGATTTGAAAATTTAACTTAAATCTTTGAAGAATTAATCTAATTCTTTAAAGAACTTTTTTTTTATTTAAAATCTTAAAAAAAATAAATAATAGAAGAGAAAGTCTTCTACAAGTTTTCATTAATTATTTTTACACAGGTATCTTTGATGGATTGCGCCCTTTCCTCGCTTCTGGACTCCAAAGTTATCCTAACGTAATCTTCAGTTCCGGAAGGCCTTACCAAAACCCAACTGTCATCTTCGAATGTCAACCTTACACCATCGATAGAATTGACTTCACGTATATCATCAAAAGCTGAAGTGAGAAGCTCGTCCATGTTTTCCATTACTCTAATTTTAGCCTCTTTGGAGCATGTTATCTTCTCACGGATGTTCGGATATGACGGAATTTGGGAAAGCAAGTCAGATAACTTGCCGTCTCTTGAAACTATTTCAGCCATTCTCAAACCTGACAGTATTCCATCTGGACACATGCAGAAATCAGGGTGCAGCCATGTTCCGGAAGGTTCGCCTCCAAAGCTTGCGTTCTTTTCAATGATGACTTCCGCGACATTGACATCGCCAACGGGAGTTCTTAAAACTTCACCTTTAACCGATTCGTCCATGCACAATCCGGCATCGACAGTTGTTACGATATCCCCGTCGAATTCCTTTGATATCAGTGCGAGCAATGAGTCGAATGGAGATACGTTACCCATCTCATCAACAGTAATCATCCTGTCTGCATCACCATCATGAGCTATTCCGAGGTCTGCCCCGATGGCCACAACAGTTTTCATCAAGGTCTGCAGGTTTTCTGCATTAGGTTCCGGGTTTCTTCCAGGGAAAAATCCATCAGGCTGGGAGTTGAGTGTAGTCACTTGGCATCCTGCCTTTCTAAATACTAAAGGTGATATTTCGCTTCCGGCACCGGATGCGCAGTCAATAACCACTTTCAAGCCGGGTTTGATATCAACCATGTTTACCAAATCATCGATATATTCGCCTTTAATCTCTTCATTAACATTCAGTTTACCGACTTTATCCCATGTTACTGAAATATAATCTTTATTCGCATAAATCTCTTCGATTTTGGCTTCCTGAGCTGAGGTATATGCCATGCCGTTCTTATTCCATAATTTGATTCCATTATATTGGGACGGATTGTGGGAAGCAGTCAGCATTATTCCCGCATCAGCATCCAATTTTTCAGTAGCATAACCAACTAAAGGAGTTGGAACCATTCCGATTTTAATTACATCAACCCCGCTTTCAAGCAATCCTGCACAAATGGCCTGATCGAGCATTTCATTGGTTGTTCTGGTATCATACCCTAAGACCACACAACCTTCATTGCCCAAATAGTAAGCCAATGATTTTCCAACATTCAATGCTAGTTCGCATGTTACTTCAGAGCCGATCAAACCTCTGATTCCAGATGTTCCAAATAATTTTTTTGCTACCATATAACCACCTAAGCTCCGAACTTATGGGCATAATTCATTAAATCCATCATAATGTTCATTACGTCGGATCCCCTGATTCTGTTAAGGCCACCTTTTGCGCATGCCCTTTCAGAGAATTCACAAACATCATCGACCCTGACTTCAGGGCCCCTAATCAATACAGGCACTGGGTCTCCTGAGTGATTCATAACAGAAATCGGTGTTGAATGGTCAGCAGTCAGGTAAATATAAACATCTTCAAGTTTAATCAACTCGCTCATGACAACCTCATCAACCTTTTCTATGAATTCCTTTTTCTCCTTTGTCTGACCGTCATGGCCGGCTTCATCGGCCCCGTCAATGTTAATGAGGAAAAAGTCATGGTCTGAGTTTTTGACCTGGTCAATGATTGTATCACGGATATTGTCAAGGTTTGTGTCGATTCCTCCTGTTACGTCTTCCATTTCAATGATGTCCATTCCCGCAAATCTTCCTATTCCCATAATGAGGCCTGTTTCGGCAATACAGGCTGAATTGACTTCATATTTTTCATTCAATGATTCGACAACAGGAACTTCACCTGCACCACGAGGAATGACTATGTTTGCTGGAGGTTTGCCTTCTTCAATTCTTTTTAAGTTGACTGGGTGATCTTTAATCATTTCATAAGTTTTTACAACCAATTTATTTAAAATGTCCGCAGTTTTTGCGGCTTCTGGTGTATCATCCAGTGCTTTTACTTCTTTAGGTTTATTGCCTTCCACTTTAGGGTCTGCGTCACTTACCTTATCGGAGAGTCCTTCTCCCCTTAAAACCAAAACTGCCCTGTGGCCTGTGGATTCCTTAAAGATAATTTTAACATCAGGATAATCTTCCAAAACCATTGTATTCAATACATCCACTATCTCCTTAGTGCCTTCCTTGATTCTGCCGGCACGCCTGTCGGTAACAATCAAATCCTCGTCGGCTGTTGAGAAGTTGCATCGAAATGCGATGTCTCCGGCAAGGACATCCACACCGACACCATTCGCTTCAAATGGACCTCTTCCTGTGTATACCTCATAAGGATTGTAACCTAAAATGGACAAGTGTGCTGTGTCACTTCCAGGAATGATTCCCGGAGCTATTGAATCCATAATGCCAGTAATTCCCTCTTCGGCCATCTTATCCATATTTGGAGTATGAGCCGCTTCGAGAGGAGTCTTATTGCCTAATTCTTTAATCGGACGGTCACCCATACCATCCATAATTAAAATAAGTCCTTTCATAAATATCACCTAATTATACTATTATAGATTTTATTGCTAATAGTTAAAATAATTTATTTAAAAATGAGTTTAAAAAAATAAATTGAGCTTTAAATTAATAATATACCAACAATTGCACCGACAATTGTGGCCATCAAATTGACATGCTCATTGGTCAGCAAGTTCCTGTTTTCAAAAAGAGCACCCAGAATACTGTCCATGAAACATCCCACAGTTCCTGAAACAATTGATACCGCAATTGCAGCTACAGGATCACTTATTATCCCCAGCAGACATGCCGCAATACCAATGATGGCGGCGCCGACAATCCCTACGGTGGTGCCCAAAACTGAAACCGCACCGTTAGTGCCGGGATCTACCTTTTGGAATGTTGTAATCAAACGAGGATTCTGGTCCAATACCCCAATTTCTGAAGCTAACGTATCTGCAGTTGCCGTTGCTATCGCTCCAATGAAACCTCCGACAAAGGGCATGTAATATCCTCCAAATGCAGCCATGAAACATGCAACCACACCGTTTGAGATAACGTTTTTGGATGTTCTTCTTCCTTCAAATTCCCCTAAAGACATTTTGTATTTTCTGGAATACTTTGTTGCAATAAGAGACATTACAAGAAACAGCACAATCAATAAAAGCCAATTGGCACCTGCTGAAAAAATAATCACAATACCCATTATAATCATGATTGCAGTACCAAGTATATCCAAAGATTTTCTTTTATATGTAACAAAACCCAAAATAAATAAAAGGATTACATATACCCAATTAACCATTATTGCCTCAACCATATTCATCACAAATTAATGAGTTATTACTATATTATTTTAGATAATATAAAAAGATTTACTTAACCCCATATGGCACCAAATTTCAAATCAATATAATGCAAATAATGATTAAAATAACCAGTTATTGCCTATCCCCATATCAAATAATTAATGCAATATGTAAAATAATTAAATTAAATTTATAAAATAGAAATGAAACAGACATACATCTACATGAAACGATTATTGTTTTTAAATTTCTATAAAAAATAAGAAAAAAGTGAAGATTTATTTTTTAAATCTTCTAATTTTTGTAGATCCTATAGCAAGCAATACCAGCAGCAATGCCCATAACGGATTACCTGTCGGATAATCGGACAATCTGATTCCTTCGCCATTTTGTTTATCATCAGGACTTGGAGTGTCATCACCTTCGACCACAATTATGGCTGAAGTAGTGTTTCCTTCGTATTTTTTATCTCCAGAGTAGATTACAATGGCATCAAATGTACCTTCAGGCAAATCAGGAATCTTGATTACAGCCTTTCCGTCTGTTATCTCTTCAGTATAATTTTTACCATTGACAATGATAGTTATGGTACCTGTCGCATCTTCAGGAACGTTGACAACAACAGTTGCGTCATCTCCAACGACAATTACGTCCCCGATAGCGGTTGTAGGAGCACTGGATTTCTCCACTGTAAATGAAGTGTATGTAGTGAACGGCAGGTATTTGTCGTCACCTTCGTAAGTTACTTTGGCTGTGTATTTGCCGCTAGGAAGTTCTGGAATGATTACTTTAGCCTTGCCGTTTATAATGTTTCCATAGTATCCGATTCCATCTATTTCAACCAATACGCGACCGGTTGCATCTTTAGGAACCTCTACAGTAATGACCTCATCCTTACCGACAGTAATGTTATATGAAGTTGCATTTGCAGTCGCTTCATTTTTGTGCACTGTGAATTGAGCAGTGGTTGAATTGAATACATAACTGTCATCACCTTCATATTTGACAGCAACGGTTTTGTTACCTGCCGCCAAATCAGAGACATTGAATACTGCTTTTCCATTTGAAATAGGTGCAGAATATTCCTTACCGTTTATTTCAATTATGATATTTCCGGTAGCGCCTTCAGGGACATTGACTGTAACAACTGCAGTTTCACCAACTTTGATATCAGATACCTCCACACTGATTGGAGTATCATATTTTGGAATGTCAACTGTAGCGGTTGTGGTCGCACCTTCATGGTTGCCGTCACCTGAGTATATTACCTCAACCTCATGTTTTCCAGGGGTTGCATTTTCAAGATTGACGACTGCGACACCGTCAACAACTGGAGCGGTATAAGTTTCATTTCCGACTTTAATGGTCACATTGCCTGTAGCGTTATCGCCAACAACCACAACAACAGTGCCGTTGCCTTGATCTATCACTTCAATATCTGTGCTCTGTTTGGTTACAACGAAAGAAGTTGAATTTGAAGATGGCAAGTACTTATCATCTCCATCATATCTTACATCAACAACATATTCTCCCTTAGGTAAATCTAAAACAACCAATATTCCAGCACCATCACTTACAGCAACTGAATATTCAGTTCCATTGATAGTGACTGTTACAGTTCCAGTTGCATCATCAGGAACAATTAATTTGATTACTTCAACATCACCAACAGCAATGTCTTCAGCGATTGGAACTACAAATGAAGGAACTTTATTTACTTCGAAGCTTGAAGTGTTTGAACTGCTTTCGTATTTGTCATCTCCAAGATATGTTAAAGAGACATCATAAGTTCCATTAGGCATGCGAGGTATTTGAATTGTGCCGACACCATCAGTTACATTTGCATAGTATCCAACACCATCAATATCAATTAATACTTGTCCTGTTGCATCCTTAGGAACATTTACAGTTATTGTTACATTTTCTCCAACATTAATATCATCTATTGTAGCATTTACAAATGATTTGTTTTTGGATACTGTCACATTAGCAACTGTGTAGTTTCCAACATATGAATCATCACCTGAATATTCGGCAACCATTGTCTTATTGCCTGCAGTCAGATTATCAAATTCGAATGTTGCTTTGCCGTCTTTGATTTCTGAAGTGTATTTAGCTCCATCAATTGAAAGAGTTATGTTTCCGGTTGCACCATCAGGAACATTTACTGTGATAGTAGATTTCTCTCCAACTTTGCTGTCTTCTACATCAATGCTTATAGGGGTTTCATGCTTAGGAACAGTCACACTACCATTACCTGTAGCAGGATTATGAGTATCATCACCAGAGTAATTTACCTCAATGTCATGAGTTCCAGGAGCAACATCACCTAAATCAACGATTGCAACACCATCAACAACAGGAGCAGTGACATTCTTACCATCAATTTCCACAGTAACATTACCAGTAGCATTATCACCAACTATAACCACAATAGTGCCGTTACCTTGATCAACAACAATAATGTCCGGAGTTGACTTAGCCTCTTTAACAGTCAAGTTGCCGATAACATA
>NZ_JBGVOG010000106.1:0-8896 GCF_045126245.1 Methanobrevibacter sp.
TTTCTTGGTTGCAATCTTATTATTAGTATTCTCAGGATTATTAGGTGGAGGACAAGGATTACCTACTGAAGCAGGTATTGTAGCTATTGGTGTAGGTGCATCCATTGGTTTTGCTGGTTTAGGTTCCGGTATGGGACAAGGTATGGCAGCAGCATCCTCTGTTGGCGCTATCGTTGAAGACAATGATATGTTTGCTCGTGGTATTATCTTCTCTGCATTACCAGAGACACAAGCTATTTACGGTTTCTTGATTGCTATTTTACTTATGGTATTCGGTGGAATCTTAGGTTAAGGAGGCAATTTATATGAGCTCAGGCACAGATAAAATTGTTTCAAGCATTATGTCTGAAGCCCAAGAGAAAGCTGATGTAATCATTCAAGACGCTAATGCAGAAGTTTCACAAATTACAGCAAAAGCTGAAAAAACTGCAGAAGCAGAAAAACTTAAAATTTTAGATAATGGTAAAAAACAATCTGATATGAGATATCAGCAAATTATCTCTGAAGCTAAGATGAATGCTCGTAGAGCAAAATTAGGCGCTAAAGAAGAAGTAATTGAAGCGGCTTTCAATCAAGCAACTGGAGAATTAAAAGCAATCGCTGCAGAGGGCAATGAGGATTATGAACATTCATTATCCAAAATGATTAAAGAAGCTGCTGATGAAATTAATCGTGATGATTTAATTATCCATTTAAACGAAGCCGATACAAATAAATTTAAACAAGATTTATCTTCAACTGGTTCAGATTCTTTTGAATTGGATGGTTTCAAGTTCACTTTAGGTGAACCTATTAAGTCCATTGGTGGAGTTATCCTAAAAACCAGTAATGGAGATATCGAAGTAAATAATACTATTGAAGCTAGATTGGAAAGATTTAAAAGTATCTTACGTAGTGAAGTTGCTGAAATTTTATTTAAATAATTAGGAGGATAAATTATGGCAGATGAAATTGCTACCTTAATAAGTTCTGTTGGACTTACACAAGAAACATTTCTTGTATTTTGTATTATAGCAATACTTGTTGTAGGTGCAGTCGTTGTAATCATTACATCTAGACCAATTTTGGATATTTATCCTTATCTTAACCCAAGTTCAAGAGTAAGAGCTAGAAAAGGAAGATTATTTGATGAAAAACAAATTTCTGAAATTGTTGAAACCAACAATATTGAAGAAGTTGAAAATTATCTCAAAGGTATTCCTGAATATGCTGATGTTTTAGATGAGTACCCACTCGATAAAGCATTAGATGTTGAACGTGCTAATACTTATGACTTTGTTGCCAGATTAGCTCCTAAAGATATTAAGGACCCATTTGTTGTGATGTCTAAAAAAGCAGACATCGATAACATTAAAAGTCTTTTAACCGCTAAGGAAGTTGGTCTTTCAGCTGAAGAAACAAGAGAATTATTAATCCCTTGCGGATCATTATATAGTGATTTGGAATCCTTGGCTGATGCTGATAATGTAACTGACATTGTCACAAGTTTAGATAACACAGAATATGCAGCAGTTTTAGAAGATGCTCTTCCACAATATGAAGATACTAAAATGATTCTTCCATTAGAATCTGCTTTAGATAAATATTATTTGGGCAAATTATTACGTTCTACTGATGTTCCTTCTGATGAGAATAAACAGATATTATATTCTTATGTTGGAACTCAGGTTGATGTAGCTAATCTTAAACTAATTATAAGGGCAAAAGAAGATGGCCTTGATTATGATGCAATCTCTCCTTATATATTAGAAGAAGGATACCAATTACGTGAATGGAAACTTAAAGATTTAATGGAATCTCCTGATGTTACTAATGTAATATCTGGATTAGAAGGAACAAAATATGCTGATGCATTGACTGACGTAATGCCGGTTTACAATGAAACTGGTTCAGTTGCAGTATTTGAAAAAGCATTAGATGTTTACGCTTCCGAATATTCAAAATCTTTAGCATCTAAAAAACCATTAGGTATTGGTCCAATTATTGGTTATTTAAGTCAAAAAGAAAATGAAATTAAAAATTTGAAAATTATTGCAAGAGCAAAAAGAGAAGCAGACTTCCCTAATTCTAAAATCATGGAGATGTTAATATGAGTTCAGTAGCAATTATTGGTGATATTGACACCGTTTCAGGATTTAGACTTGGTGGTGTTAAAAAGGCTGAAGTAGTAAATACTTCAGAAGAAGCTATTGTGGCTTTTGATAAATTTTTCGAAGATGAAATTTCAATTATTATAATTACTCAATTATTGGCAAATGAGATAAGGGAACATATTAACAGAAAAATTGGTTCTGAAGTATTGCCAATGGTAATTGAAATACCTGATAAAGACGGATCCTCTGGCGGATCATCTGATCAAATAAATGACCTTATTAAAAGAGTTATCGGGGTAGAGATGGTTAAATGATTATTGAAGGAAATATTATTAAGATTGCTGGGCCTGTTATTGTCGCAGATGGTATGAGAGGGGCTCAGATGCTTGAGATGGTTAGGGTAGGTGACGAGAAGCTTATCGGGGAAATCATTGAGCTTGAAGGTGACACCGCAACTATCCAAGTATATGAAGAAACAGCCGGTATCCAACCGGGTGAAGTAGTTGAATGTACTGGTGGAGCATTGTCAGTAGAACTTGGTCCTGGTATCATGAGTTCTATTTATGACGGTATTCAAAGACCTTTAAGAATTATCAGAGAGGAATCTGGTGATTTTATTGCAAGAGGTATTGATGTAGACTCTATTAACAAAGAGAAAAAATGGGCTTTCAAACCAGTCGCAAAAGTTGGAGATGTTTTACAAGCTGGAGATGTACTTGGTGAAGTACAGGAAACCACTGCAGTTTTACACAAAATTATGGTTCCTCCATCTCTTGAAGGTGAAGTTACTGAAATTGCAGCTGAAGGGGAATACACTGTACTAGATGATATCGCTACTGTTGGTGGCGAAAAAGTACAAATGCTCCAAAAATGGCCTGTAAAAAGAAGCCGTCCATATGTAAGAAAATTAGACCCTGATATACCTTTAGTAACTGGTCAAAGAGCACAAGACACTTTCTTCTCTGTAGCTAAAGGTGGGGCAGCAGCTATTCCAGGTCCTTTCGGATCAGGTAAAACAGTTACACAACAACAATTAGCTAAATGGGCAGATGCTGACATCGTTGTTTATATTGGATGTGGAGAACGTGGAAACGAAATGACAGAAGTACTTACTGAGTTCCCATTCCTTGACGACCCTAAAACAGGTAATCCATTGATGGACAGAACTGTTCTTATTGCAAACACTTCTAACATGCCGGTAGCAGCTCGTGAAGCATGTGTATATACTGGTATTACAATTGCTGAATACTACCGTGACCAAGGTTACGATGTAGCGCTTATGGCAGACTCAACTTCAAGATGGGCTGAAGCTATGAGGGAAATTTCAGGAAGATTAGAAGAAATGCCTGGGGAAGAAGGTTACCCTGCATACTTAGCATCAAGATTAGCTCAATTCTACGAAAGAGCTGGAAGAGTAGAAACCATTGGTTCAGAACCACATATTGCATCTATTTCTGTAGTTGGTGCAGTATCTCCTCCTGGTGGGGACTTATCCGAACCGGTTACTCAAAACACATTACGTATCTGTAAAGTGTTCTGGGCGTTAGATGCATCCCTTGCGGACAAACGTCACTTCCCTTCAATTGACTGGTTGCAAAGTTACTCATTATATGTAGACAGTATTGAAGGCTGGTGGGCTGAAAATGTAGCTGCAGATTGGAGAGCAACTCGTGACCAAGCTATGAGTTTATTACAAAAAGAATCCGAGTTACAAGAAATTGTACAATTAGTTGGTCCTGATGCATTACCTGAAACTGACCAAGCTACCTTGGAAACTACCCGTATGTTAAGAGAAGACTTCTTGCAACAAAATGCATTTGATGATGTAGATACATACTGTGCACCTGATAAACAGTACAAAATGTTAAAAACCATTCTTTTATTCTACAAAGAATCTCTTGCAGCAGTTAACAGAGGAGCTCCAATTGCAAATATTGTAGCATTACCTGTTAAAGAAGACATAGGTAAAATGAAATACATACCACAAGATGTATTTGATGAAAAAATTGCAGAAATTCAAGCAGCAATTACTAAACAATGCAGTGAGGCTTAAAAATGAATACAAATATTAAAACTAGAGAATATACTACTGTATCTGAAGTCTCAGGTCCTTTAATGGTTGTTGAAGGAGTAGAAGGCGTTGGTTACAATGAAATTGTAGATATTGAAACACCAACTGGTGAAAAAAGAAGTGGGCAAGTTCTTGAAGTAACCAAAGATGTTGCTGTTATCCAAGTATTCGAAGGAACAAATGATTTAAACACTAAAGATACTAAAACAAGATTCACTGGTCAAACCGCAAAAATCGGTGTATCCCGTGACATGGTTGGACGTATCTTCAACGGTATTGGTAAACCTATTGACGGAGGACCAGAAATTATTCCTGATGAAGAATTAGATATTAACGGAGCACCAATGAACCCTGCTTCCCGTGAATTCCCTGAAGAATTTATTCAAACTGGTATCTCTACCATTGACGGTATGAACACATTAGTAAGGGGACAAAAACTTCCTATTTTCTCAGGATCTGGTTTACCTCACAACGATTTAGCTGTACAAATTGCAAGACAAGCAAAAGTATTAGGCGCTGACGATGAGTTTGCGGTAATTTTCGCAGCTATGGGTATTACAAACGAAGAAGCAAACTTCTTTATGAGAGATTTCGAACGTACTGGAGCTTTAGAAAAATTAACAGTATTCATGAACTTAGCAGACGACCCTGCTATTGAAAGAATCTTAACTCCAAAAATGGCTTTGACTACTGCTGAATATTATGCATTTACCTTAGGTATGCAAGTATTAGTTATCTTAACAGATATGACTAACTACTGTGAAGCTTTAAGGGAAATTTCCGCAGCAAGAGAAGAAGTACCTGGAAGAAGAGGTTACCCTGGTTACATGTACACTGACCTTGCAGGTATCTATGAAAGAGCAGGACGTATTGATGGTAAAGAAGGTTCAATTACTCAGATGCCTATCTTAGTTATGCCTCAAGACGATATTACTCACCCAATTCCTGACTTAACCGGTTATATTACTGAAGGACAGATTGTATTAAGTAGGGAAATTTCCAGGAAAGGTATCTATCCTCCTGTAGACGTACTTCCTTCACTTTCTCGTTTGATGAGTGGTGGTATCGGTGGAGACAAAACTAGGGATGACCACAGTGGTGTATCTGACCAACTCTATTCCGCTTACGCAGAAGGTCGTGAATTAAGAGACTTAGTAGCGGTTGTAGGGGAAGAAGCACTTACTGAAAGGGATCAAAAGTTCTTAGAATTTGCTCAAGCATTCGAAGATCAATTCATTACTCAAAGTAAAGATGAAGACAGAACAATCTTTGAAACCTTAGACCTTGGTTGGAGTTTACTTAAAATCTTACCTAAAGCAGAGCTCAAAAGGGTTAAAGAAGAATTTATTGAACAATACCTTCCAAAAGATGACTAATCTCGTTACAGTAATGTAGGTGGTTAAATGGCACAAGATATTATAGATGGAATTAATCCAACTCGTATGGAATTATTGTCTCTTAAAAATAGGACTAAACTAGCTGTCAAAGGGCATGGTTTGCTTAAAGAGAAAAGAGATGCTTTAATTAAAGAGTTTTTTGATATCTTGGATCGTGTCAAAGGTATTCGTGAAAATGCAGAATTGAGTCTTAAAGAAGCTAATGACGCTTTAATTGAAGCTCAAATTGCTATGGGTGATTTGGCTGTTAGAAAAGCATCATTATCTGTAAAGGAATCTATTGATGTTGAAATTACATCAAGAAGTGTTATGGGTGTTTCCGTACCTGTAACTAATGTTAAAATGGAAGAAAGGTCCATTATTGACAGAGGTTATGGTTTCTCTGACACTACTATTCAATTAGACGAAGCTGCAAAGAAATTCGAGGAATCTCTTAAGTATTTAATTGAACTTGGTGAAGTTGAGAAAACTATTTTCTTACTCGCTGAAGAAATTGAAGCTACCAAACGTAGAGTAAATGCTTTAGAACATATTATGATTCCAAGATTCCAAAATACTGAAAAGTATATTGATATGAGACTCCAAGAAATGGAAAGGGAAAACTTTGTTAGATTGAAAATGATTAGATCAACTATTGAGAAAAATGAAAAGGCTGCTGCCGCAGCAGCTGAAGAAGCTTCAGAATAGAAGCTCTTAATTTTTCTTAATATTTTTCATTTTCTTCTATTTTTTATTATTTTTTAAATTAAAGCTTTAATATGAATTTATTTTTAAAAAAAATTTATTAGATTAAGTTACTGTAAAAATTTTTCTTACTGGAAATGGTGTAAAAATGAGAAGAAATCCAATTGACCAATTTATGAAGGACCCTGACAATAAAGCCAGGGTATTTATGTGGATGACATATGCTATGATTGCAACTACCTTTATGATAACAATTGGAGTAATATTATTTATTCTTCATCTAGTTGGTGTTTTTTAACGAAGCCATTTACTTTTTCACTGGCTGATTCTACTTTTTCATATAATTTTTTAAAGCTTTCATCTTTGTCGATAATTGTTAGCAATGGCTGTGACTTTTCGGTTATTGAACCTATGTGCGGAAGGTCATAGATATTGTCCAAATCTATTTTTTCATATTTCATTCTTGCGGGGGAGTATATGATTTTTTTATAGGAATAATATTTTGCTTCCGGAATATCAATGATTTCACCAAAGCAGGATTTGATGTGGGCATCAAGCATGTTTATTCCAAGTGACATCTCAATGCATTCAAATGTACCTTGAAGCCTAGGATTGATTTCAATTGCATATAGCCCCTTTTCGTTTAAAATGTAATCGACACCATTTGATCCAATCAGGTTGAATCTCCGGGCCAACTTTTCTGATGTGTTTTTCATTTCATCGTTTAATTCATCAATATTTTTAACAGGTGTCATGATTGATTCATCTGTTAAAGGTAGGATGTTCCCAACATAAATGAAACTGTTGTTTTTTTCAAAATCGTTCATTGTCAGCAATCGGGTATTCATGATTGTTTTTGCTTCACTTTTGCTGCACAGCAGCGATGAACTTAAGTTAATTCCGGACACGTATTCCTGGAGGATAAAATCATTCTCATTAAATTCAATTATCGCATCATTATTTAATAGATTTATGTCATACCCTCCACTTCCTTTAACGGGTTTTAAAATAAATTGGGTATTCGGATAATTTTTACTTATTTCAAATGCATCATCTATATCAGTTATACTAAAAGTCAAAGGAGTTAAAAATTCACCTTTTATTTTTTTGTAAAACCGTTGTTTGTTTTCGACATCTTTAACATCCTTATTTCCTAAAATCTTTTTTTGATCTTTTTTTGGAAAGTCATTTGGTGAAACTCCGGAAATGGGGATTATGTAGTCCACCTCATCAATATAGTCTCTTGATATTTCCAGAAGGTGTTGGCTGTCGAAATTATCTTCAAAGCTTCCGCAGCTCACATCATTTTCCTCTTTTAAAACCACTTTCTGATTCTTGATTGTGGGAGTGTCGGAAGTTGAAAAATAACTGGTTGAAAATATAGTATAATTTAGCTTTAATGCGCTGTTAAGCATACTTCTTGTATCTATTCCAATAAGTAATAGCTTTTTCATAAAATATCAATAAAAAATAGTTAATTGAATAGTCCCGAGCGGAGTCGAACCGCCGTCTCCGGGTCCAAAGCCTAGAAGGATTACCACTACCCTACGGGACTATATTTGTTGTAATACAACATTTAATATATCTTTATTATGTAGTATTTAAAAGTATCGGTTTCATAGTTTTTGGTAAAATAAACACTCTTTATGCCACATACATGCAGAACATATTTTACTCACATTTTCTTTTGAATTAAATGTTTTTTCAACTTTTTCAAATAAATCTAAGGCATTATGTTCTTTTGATGAGTTAAGTTTAGACAATACTTCATTATCCATTGATATTATCCTTTCATTTTGAGTTTCATTAATGCACAGATTGTCTTTTAAGTTAGGGCAGGCTTTGCATATATCGTCGGCTTCATTTGTAATTGAAACTGTAGTGTCCCCTAACTTTCTAATTCGGTTGATTTCACTCATGTTTTTGACGAAATCTTCATCATAGCCATATCCTTGAAAGCCCTGAAGACATAATAAGTGATGTCCTCTTAAAATCAGTTTCATAATAATCAGTAAAATAAATAAAAAAAGAAAAGGTTTAAAACCTTTTTAGTCTTTTGGTAAGAATACTTTAGACACTGATGCAGCACCTAAGATTTTAACAATGTCTCCTATAATGAATGGAACAAGACCCATCATTAAAAGATCAACAATGCCCAATGTCGCACCTTGTGTTAAGTTATACCATAATGCTAATCCTGCAAGACCTGGAATATAGATTAATGCAAAGTTTGCAATACCAATAACAATTGCCATTCTTGTGAAACTGCGTGCTTTAGCATATTTTTCGGTGATTGCTCCAATAAAGTAAGATGCAATGACAAATCCAATAAAGAATCCACAGGTTGATCCTAAAAATATTTCAAGTCCGCCGGTCATTCCTCCAAACCATGGGATGAATGCAACACCTAAAACAATATACAATATTTGGCTTAAACATCCATATTTTTTACCTAAAAATAAACCTGAGCATAAAACTGCGAAGGTTTGTGCGGTAATTGGCACTGGAGTCCATGGAAGGGGGATAATGATTTGAGCCATTATACCTGTAAAACATGCCATCATAAATGACATAAGAATTTTAGTAGAAGTACTAGCTTCTTTGATTCTTTCAAAAGCATTTTTTCTAGCACTATTATAATCATCAATATT
>NZ_JBGVOG010000107.1:0-35155 GCF_045126245.1 Methanobrevibacter sp.
TATCCAATGCCAATAGGACAACATGAGGATTTTTAAACTCATTATAACTATCGTATTTTGACAGCTCATCGCCGATGCGTTCATAATATCCTCGGTCAAGCTCATCCACAAGCTTCAGAAATCTTTCATCATTCTCATCGCTAAAAACAGTATCCATGTTACTCATCCAATATATTTGCCTTCCACCCAATAACTAGTTTTTGGCTGAAATCCTTGCTTTGAAGGTGCTTTTCAAAAATATTGAACTACCTCGACTTTGGTGAAGTCGAGGATTCTTACTTCACGGGCTGATACTCTCCCACGAGAGTAGGATTACCGTGCTATCCCCCCTGCTCCAGAGGTTCATTGTTTCATTGATTAAATCTGTTAATCCTTGTTTTAGAATGTTTTTAGCGGCGTTTATGTCTCGGTCATGTATTTTTTGGCATTGTGGGCATTTCCATTCTGTTTCATATTTTAGGTCTTTGTTGTAGTATCCGCAGTTGTTGCATGTTTTGCTTGATGGGTACCATCTGCTGATTTGTCTTAGTGTTTTTCCGTATATTTCGGCTTTGTATTTGAGCATTTCGACAAATTTTTTCCATGCGATTTTTTGTAATTTTGGACTGTAGCGAGGATTTTGAAACATTCCTTTTATGTTTAAGTCTTCGAGTATGATTATGTCGTATTTTTCTACGATTTTTGTGGTTGTTTTGTGGTAGTAGTCATTGATTTTGTTCTTTTTTTGGTCTATCCATTTCCAGTAGGTTTTTAGTGTTTTTTTGTATCGATTACTGTTGTGTTTTTTTCGGGATAGTCTTTTTTGGTATTTTTTGATCATGTTTTCCTCGTAGGTAACGTCTAAATTGGCTATTTTTAGTCCGTTGTCGAGTGTTGCTAGTGTTCTCATACCTAAATCGATTCCGACGAATTGTTTTGTTTTAGGAAATTCTGGTATTTCAGTTTCGATGTTAAATACGGCGTAATATTTTCCATTTTCTATTTTAATTGTCACATTATTGATTTTAACTTTTTTTAATTTTTCACGATATTTTTTACTTGTCCTGTAATACACCCCTCCCAATTTTGGTAAAATAATTGTATGAGGTTTGATTTTTATATTGCCATTGTTTTGTATTCTGAATGCTTTTTTATCATGTTTTTTGGATTTAAATCTTGGATAATCACTTTCACCATTGAAAAACTTATTATAAGCATGTATAAGATCCCTATAAACTTGTTGCAGGGTTGATGATTCGCTTAAGTATAAAAAATCATGTTCTTTTTTGAGCATATTTAACATGGCGTTAAAAGTGGTCATGTTGCATTTCAGCTTACTGTAACCATGGAATTTGAATAATTTATAGGTTTCTTTATAGTATTCTAAGAGTTTATTCCATGTAAACCTAGAATTACCTATATTCTGATTAATTTTAACCACCATATCCTCATCCGGATACAACCTAACCTTCAAACCCTGATTAACACATTTCATAAAAAAACACTTAAAACTCCATTTAGAGATAATTTTAAAATTAATTATAAACTAATTTAAATAATAAATAATATATAAAGAAATAGAGAGAGCATTTGAAAACTAATATCTTCAGATGCCTTTTTGTGAAATTCATCTCCGACCTTAAAGAGGTCAGAGTATTCTTTCACTATTGAGATAAAATATTTCTGAATATTATGAAAATTATAAAACAGGATACAAAAGAGGGAATTATTGAAGTTGTTCCAGAAACATTGGATGATTTATGGCATTTGTCACATATTGTTGAAGTTGGTGACAATGCATCTTCCAAAACAACACGCCGTATACAGGACAATACTGGAGATAAACTCAGAAGCGATAGGGGAGTTAAAAAAACTTTTTATTTGGGATTAGACATTGAAAATATCAGTTTTCATTTGTTCACAGGAAAATTAAGACTGACGGGTGTCATTACAAGAGGTCCCGAAGACCTGATTCCGTTGGGATCCCATCATACTCTCGAAGTCAAGCTCAACACCCCAATCACCATCAGAAAGGAAAAATGGCCAAAATGGGCAATCAAAAGACTTAATCAGGCTATTGATGCCTCTAAAAAGTTATCTGCAATAATTGTAGTTCTGGAAGATGATACCGCAACACTAGGTTTGATGAGACAATTCGGCATTGAATATTATGGTCCGATTAAGGGTTCAGTCTCAGGCAAGAGGATACTGGATAAAAACAGGCAGAAAAACATTATCCAGTTTTATGAAAAGGTAATTGAGTCAATAGTCAAATTCGATTCAATCCAAAACATTGTCATTGCGGGGCCGGGCTTTGTCAAGAATGACTTTTATGATTATCTGAAGGAAAAGCATAAGGATCTGGCAAATATTGCAATCATTGAAAGTACCGGTTCTGGAGGCCGCGTTGGAATTTCGGAGGTTCTCAAAAAGGGAACGGTTGAAAAGTTAACTTCAGAAAACAGGGTGGCCCTGGAAATGATGGCCATTGACAATCTTCTTTCAGAAATAGGGAAAAACTCATCCAAAATAGCTTACGGGTTAAAAGAAACAAAAAATGCAATCAACATGGGGGCCGTAAGCGAACTTTTAGTTTTGGATACTAAAGTGGCCAGTGAGAATATGGGCGATTTGATGGACATGGTCGAAAACATGAAAGGGGAAGTGATGGTTATAAGCAGTGAGCATGAAGGCGGCAAACAATTGGAAAGTTTGGGAGGTATGGCCGCAATTTTGAGGTATGAAATTTGATAATTGAAAGTAATACAAAATTTATATAGAATAAAGTATTATATCTTATTATAAATAATTGAATTATAGATTAGTTGATAAATATGATGTATTCGTCAATTTTTATTGCATTGCTTTATGTTTTTATTCTATCAGCAGCAGGAACCCTAGTTTTAGATAAGATATTCGAGTTTCTTGGCAAAAGGGGATATCTTGGAAATTTATATCCTAATGTCCGTGGAGGTATTCCGAGAGCCATTGGTTTAGTTCCATTCATCATATTATCTTTTTATTTAATCCCAAGATTTAATAATCTGGTTTTGATTATGGGAATTTTTGCATTCATTGACGATGTAATGGGAAGAAAAAAATGCGCACCTTTAGGAATTGAATGGGGTCAGCTTTCAAGGGGATTTGGAATCTTATTGGTTATGATTGCCGGACTTCTTGAAGGTCTGGGGATTTCCGCGATTATCATCGCTCTTATGGTTCAGCCCCTCAATATTTCAGATATGCAGCCGGGATCAACTTGTATCGTGACAATCATCATGTCAGTTTTAACTATTCTAATTATGATAATCATTAACTCACCTCCGGCAGCCGAGCTGGTAGCTGTATACACTCCATTACTGATTTTAGTGGTGTGTCTAGGTTACTGCCCTCTTGACTTTTCAGGAAAAATCATGTTGGGTGAAGTGGGAAACCATACATTCGGTATAGCATTGGGAGCAGCATTCTATTTGGTTGGCGGAGTTTGGTGGCTGATTTTCATGGCAATAGTCACCACAGCTTTAATTGCATTTGTCAGACGCAATACATTAAGGGTATTCTTCAGACAAAACCTCGGACTGTTAAATCCGACTTTCGGAGATTACTTTATGGATGTGCTGACCGGTGGAGGATTGGGAGACCTAATCAGGAAATTGGTTTTGGAAGACAGGCAATATTCCGTCGAACATCCAATATTGATTATGTTGGGCTTTAGAAGATTGTTATATAATCCTTATGCAAAACAGACCATACATTACAGGGTTTCTAGAAGGAAAAATGAACCGCCTAGACTTGGGAGAAAATTATGAAAGCTTTATTTGTTGTTACCGGCAGGGGATTAGGCGGAGATGCTGCTATTGCGATTAACACGATTAAAGCATTAGAAAAAAAGGGTGTGCAATGCGAAATAGCATTGGATGAATCCGCTATAGGCACATTATTTGAAAAGAATGGTTATTCATGGCATAAAATATCCATCCCTCAGGCCGGAGGGCATGCCGCCACTAAGTTATCTGCAGCCAAAGGTGCTTTAAAGCTAATAGGTGCCACTTTCAAGGCCAGAAAGCTTATCAAAAAATTAGACGTCGATTTTGTTGTCGGAGTTTTAGGTGGTGGAGCTATTGTAGGTTCATTGGGATCCAAATTTGCAAGAAAACCTGCTTTTTCTTTAATATCTACTCCGTTGGATTCAAAAGTCTGTCCAAAATTCAATAAATGTTTTTTATTCCCTGAAATTGATATATTCCGTTGGGATTCACTTCCAAAAAATATGGAAAGGTCTTATTATCCGTTGTCCGACAATATTGGTCAGGGCGATGTTGACAAAGCTCTTTTGAAACTTAAGGAATTTTCCATCTTTGATGAAAACAAGAAAACTGTTTTATTTTCTTCAGGTTCCTCTCTTTTCAAGGGCATGGTGGATGCGGTCAGTTTGGCTTCACAGCATGCCGATAAATATAATCTGGTTCTGGTGGGGTTGCCTCTTGAGGAGGAATATCTCGATTCGATAGATGACACTAAAGTTATTTATGCAGGTTATATCGACTGGCTCAACGATTTATTCAAATTCGTTGATTTGGCCGTTTTGACCGATGATGGAATTTCAATTGAAGAGTCATTAACATCAAATACCCCAATTGTTGCACTAACCAGAATCAAATGGGGAAGATATCAGAATATGGCTGGGGTCTATAAAGGAGCCATCATAGAATCTGAAGTCGAAGACGTATGCAAAAGCATTGACGAGGCATTTGAAAATATGGACTCCTTAAAGGAGAATACTCATAAATATGCCAAGCTTTGTTCTCAAGCCGGTGAGGAGATGGCAACTAAAATGCTAAAAGAATTGGAATAGTGGCGTTATAACCACATATTCTTTATAATTTTGTAATTTGAATCAGTTGAAGGATGAACTTCTAAAAATTCATCATAATCATCCAAATCATATCCCTCTCTCATCAGATAGGACAGATATGCCACATCACTTGGGGAAGATGGAGATATTGAGTTGATTCTTTTTATTTTGTTGTTTATCTTGTCAAATTCCACTTCGGTATATCCTGTATCGCCGGTTAATATGTTCCAAAATGAGCCGGGACCTGCAATTCCTGGAATTCCAATGGTTTCCAAATCTTCGCATTCGTTTTTTTCATCTTCAACAAAGCTCACTTCCATGTTCAAACTGAGAGTTTGAGGAATGCAGCTGTAACTCACCTTATTGGAATAGTTTGCCATATTTCTTGCTGCGGTTATGCCTTCCATTCTTGCCACTGGGGTCAATAGATGTCCTCCGGTAACATCTCCTGCGGCATATACATTTTCAGCGCTGGTTTGCATCATTTCGTTGACTTTTATGGTTCTGTCAGGGTTCAGTTCAACAAATCCTTCTGCAATTTCGCTGTTTGGGGTTCTTCCTGTTGCAAAAAATGGGGTGCCGTCTAATTCATCATCATTATCGGTCAGTATCTTGTTTTTGAAAACCTCTTTGATGCCTGTGTCTTCATAAATGTCAATGTCCTGCAGTATGTTTTTCAAAACATATTCCTTTGCGTTTTGCCCAAGTTCCTTTAGGAATTTGCTTCTTACAATAACGTTGACTTCACTTCCGAGGGTGGAGTAGATATTGGCTATTTCACAGGCTATGACTCCCCCTCCGATTATATTTAATTTTTCGGGAACATCATCAAGCTTTAAAATGTCCTTGTTTGTCAGTCCGTATTCACTGCCCTTCACGTTCGGAATGAATGGGCGGGCTCCTGTAGCTATTAGTAAATTGTCATATTCAAAGCTTTCGTTGTTTACTTTTACGCTATCTCCCTCAATATTGGCTTCACCATATACAATGTCATTGCCTACACTTTCATTTTCCATCTGGTTTATTTTTCTAAGTAGTTTCTGGGTTTCAACAATTTTTTCAACGATTTTACCATAGGAAATGTCCATTTGACTTTTGATAAATCCGTGATTGTTGAATCTATTGTTGGAATCGATAAATTTTGTAATGTCGGTTAATGCACAAATGACCATACATCCCTCATTTAGACAGGTTCCGGCTATATGATTTTTTTCAATTAAAGTAACGTTTTCACCAAGTTTTCCAAGTTGCAGGGAAGCTAATCTTCCCGCAGGTCCAGATCCGATAACAATATTATTCATTAAAACACCCTTAGATAATTTTATATAATATTATGTAATAATTAATTTATATATTAAATTTTGGAGATGGAATAATGTGTATTGCAGCACCTGCTCAAATTGTTGAAATTAACAAAGAAGAAAATAGATTGTATGCCGACTTTGGTGGAGCAAGACAGGAAGCTAAAATGGACTTATTGCCTGATGTGGAAGTTGGCGATTACGTTCTTATCCATGCCGGTTATGCAATTGAAAAATTAACTGAAGAAGCTGCTAAAGAATCTTTAGAAGCTTGGGAAGAACTTTTAGATTTTCTTGAAGAAGAAGACAGAGAAATGGAAAAAGCAAGAATGGAACATTTAGAAAAGATTGAAAATCAGTAAATTGACACTCTTGTTACTCCTTTTATTTTTAAAAATTCATTTATTATTTCGCCGCTCACTGGTTTTTCAGTGATTATGGTTAATGACGGAACTTTTTGAAGCTCGGTATCTTCGGCATAAGCCTGTCTTATATCGATTCCTTCTTTTGATATTATATTTGCAGTAGCTGCAAGGATCCCTTCACTTTCAGATCCGACTTCTATTTCTACAACGCCCAATCCAAGGTTTTTCGCTATATTCTTTAAGAGGGTTCCTGCAGGAACAATATTGCTGAAAATATTATTTAACTCTTCATCGGCTCTTATGATTTCAATTGTTGATTTAATCACTCTTCTATCAACGCCTGTTGCAGTAGCCAATGATTTGTCGCTTATTTTTAAATTTCCGCAGTAAATCTTGCCGTCTTCACTTAAAGACAATCCCAGTTCAATCATTTTTTCGGCAACCCTTATACGTGCAGGATATTTTTTGAATTTTTCATTAATTTTGTCCCAGATAAATATCATCGCTCCAACTTTTTGTACATTCATGTTATATTGTGTTGAAGTAATTATATAAAACTAGTTATTTCAAAAAAGGGATGTTATTTAAAATAAGTAATATCAGATAAAATCATCTAAAATAGTCTAAATTCAGTAAAGTAAGTTAAAAGTAGGCTAGATGGGATTCGAACCCATGACCTCCCGGTTATCAGCCGAGCGCGCTAACCAAGCTGTGCCACTAGCCTATAAAAATAGTCACGACAGTTAACTGTCAACACTTATACTTATATTAATAGCTATATATAATCTTTTCGGTAATTAGATTATATATAGAAATTAAATAAGTTTTGAAAAAAAATTATCTGTTAATCATTTCGTTAATGGAGTCTGCCATTGCATGTCCTTCAACGGTGATTATTGCTTTTTCAATACCTTCAACGCTTTCAGCTCTAATTTTTGCATCAGCTGCAATACGGGTAATACTCATACATCCTGGATTGGTAGGTTTAAGTATAATTTCAGCTTGATCGCCGTCTACGGTAATATCTTGTACAATGCCCATTTCTACAATACTTATTCCCATATGAGGGTCATTAATTACAGAAACAGCATTTTTTATATCATTTACTAATTCTTCTGACATAATATAGTCTCCTATACTTTATTGATTGTAGTTATAATTATTACTAATTATCTTTATATATGTTTTGTTTGATTAAGTTGAAATTAAATTCTATTTTAATCTGTGCTTTATTTTAACGCCGATGCCATTGGTGCATTCTTCCATTTCACGGCCGGTCATTATTGCTTTTCCAACGCCAACGACTTCATCTCCGCGAACAACAACGACTTCATCGTTTGGAATGATTTTATGGTCCGCTTTTTCGATTCCCGGTGCAAACACGGTATTGGTTTCCAGATTGAAATCGATGTTTACAACATTAATGTTCAAATCTTTCAATATTTCTCCGCCGGGAAGATTCAGTCTAAATAAACCATGATCCTTATTGAGCAAAGCCAATTGCTTACCGTTGGAAAGTATTCTTTTGTGATACATTCCTTTTGTTTTAACATTTTCAGGGATAAAGTCATAGGCTTCCTCACCAAATTGATACATTGCAATTGACCTTAGTTCATGCAGAGTTTTTTCTCTTCTGTTGACTCTTTGGTGATTTTTAAGTTCCATTCTTAAGTTATAAAGTGATTCTGGTGATGTTGGTCTTCCATCTTCACAGACATTGATGAAATCATCCACATGCTGTTCGCAGCATTCCAAATAACCTCCGCTGAGGTTGGCAATTATGGTTTTTCCTTCACAATAACTTTTGATTAGTTTTCCGCTTTCGTCAATTTCATCCTGTGACCATGATCCTGTTGTGCTGACGTCATAGGATTGAATGGGAAAGGTATTTTCAAGTTCCCGTGGGCAGATTCCAAAAGGGGATGTCACAATTAGTTCCTGAAATGACCTTGTAATCTTTCTGAATTTCTGATGGGATTTTGAATTTGAATAAGGTTTTTTCATGCTGCAGGGCAATAAGACAACGGTATCTCCAAGAGGCTTCATCATTTCCATTCTCTGTCTCCATCGCACTGCTTCCGGGCGGTACAAAGACTCTTCACTTGAACATATAACTTTCATATTATCACTCAAAATCTTTTATCAGCTCTTTATCTAATTTAAGCAATCTTTTAATATTGTCTTCACTGTCAGGTATTCTTCTCTTCCATTTTTCAATGACGAAATCAATGTCCACTTCTTCGCTGCCGCTGACCAAATTGTCTGCATGGGCCACGATTTTCTCTTCAAGGGTTTCCGGAAGATATGATTTTTTCGGAAGGCCAAGTTTTACGGCTTCATCCTCAGTAATTCCCGCACCGATATGTCTTTCGATAATGTTTAAAACATCCTTTCCATAACCGTATTTTTCAGCGATTTTCACGCCTTCAATTGCGTGGGTTATGCCATGTGTTTTGGATCTTCCAATATCATGCAGCAGAGCACCTTTTCTAATAAGGTCCTTATCCGCATCATCAAAATTAGCCGCTATTTCCATAGCTTTCTTTAAAACAGCTAGAGAATGTTGAATAACATTTTCGGGAGTATTTTCCTTTTCAAGTAATTCAATTTCCATTTTATCTTATTTCTGGACTTTTTGAGTAAATGAATTAAAATTACTTTCAACCATTTTAATGTCTTCTTTCAGCTGTTCGATATTTTGTGCGTTGTCTTGGAATTCAAGTTCTTCGCCACATGCAGGGCATAAAAATTCATAGTCTGAGGATTCATCGAAATCAAGTCTCACATGGCCTTGAGGGCATATGAAGAACATATTGTTTTCTTCACGTTCCAATTCATCATTAAGCATTTTTAAGTATTTTTCAGAATCCTTGATAATACGTGTGATCACTTCTTCGGTTTCAAATTTCCATGAATATGTGAACCATTGAGTTTCAGGGTCTTTACTTCTTTTATAACTAGCTAATCCCATGTCATAAAGTTTGTAAAGTATTTTTCTAACGATGTTTAATTTAATTCCAGTTTTTTTAGCAATTTCTTCATCGGTTTCAATTCCATCGATTAATGCTTGAACAATAGGTAAATTGCTTTCATCTTCAACAACATTGGTCAATAAAGTCTTTACTAATGGATCATCTATCATTTAATTTCCCCTAAAGTCTCATTATCATTTTTAATCTATACTGAAGATATAAAAAAATAAACTAAAATTATGATAACTTATTAAAATTAATGTTTAGTTATGTCTTTTTTATTATAAAAACATAACTAATTAATATAAACTTTAAGCTATTTTGGATAATTGACTGGTATATTATTTTTTCTGATGATTACCGCAGGGGTGTGTGTTATTGAATCGAGATCCTCAATTGTAACCTCATCAATTTCGGCTCCCAGGACTTCCTTTACGCTGTGGATTGTTTTCATTTCAGTTGACAATGATTTTTGATAATCCTCTGCAATGTTTGCCATTTTCAATCCTTCTTCAACGCTTATATTTTCACTGCATCCCAGAGGGGTTGATCCCATATTTTCAGACAGCTGTCCTTTCAGATATCCGAAAAATCCCTTGTCTGCCTCAATGCCGTCGATGGCTATCGGCAGGCCTGTAAAATATTTGCCGTTTTTCATGTATGTCGCATCGGTGTCGATAATCAAAACACAGATGTCCTTTCCAATTTCGGATTTGATTTCTTTGGCCACCTTCTCGGGATTTTCAGGAAGCAGCGAAACGAATGTTCCCGGCGCATTACTCAAATCAATTCCCGCTTCCGAAGCCGGTTTCAAAGCATGTTTTAGCCCATACAACTGCAAAACCACTTCCTTGTGTGCTTTGGTTTCTTCAGGAAGTTTCCTGAGATTTTTTATTGTCCTTTTTTTGATTCCAAGCAAAGGTCCAAAAACATATCCCCAAAGGTATTTGCTCCAAACTGTTGTTAAAAATTTGGCGGTTAATGAAGGAGTATATTCCGATTCATCGACGAGTCTGTTCTGTGAAACTGAAATTGGTGTTTCTGCTATTACCAAATAATCGCCATCCCTTATTAATTCCCTTGCAGGATTAATGATTGAATCCAAATTTTCATTAGGTTTGATATATCCCGTTTCGATGGGAATTACTATATAATCTCCATTAATCACATGCTTTGTATTTTTTAATTCTTTGCCTGTCATAAAAATCTTTTTAAAACAAATTGTCTAATATATAGTATAATGCTATTGATTTATTTATAATTTTATATGGTGTTAATATGGCAAGAAAATTCATTACATATTTTGATAAGGAAGGCGAATATTATACAGATGAATTGATTTTGGTTGTTAAAGATAAATTGGATTTGGCTGAAAACATTAAACACATTGTGATTGCTTCTGCAACTGGTGAATCCGCTTTAAAATTAGCTGATGCGGTTGGAGATAGAGTGAAAATAATCAATGTTACTCATCATTACGGTTTCAGCGGAGAAAACGAATCCGATATTTCCGATGAGATGATTCAAAAACTGGAAGCTGAAGGAATTGTCACTTTATTCGGATTGCATGCATTCAGCGGTGCTGCAAGGGGCGTAACCAATAAGTACGGAGGATATTCTCCGCTAGATGTTGTTGCAGACACTTTCAGAATGTTTTCTCATGGTATTAAGGTTGCAGCTGAAATCTCAATAATGGCTGCAGATGCCGGTTTGATTCCTGCTGGTGAAGAGATCATTGCCATTGGGGGCAGGGGTCACGGCGTTGACAGTGCGGTTATCTTAACTCCGGTCAATGCTAAGAATTTATTTGATATGAAGATTCATGAAATCATTGCAATGCCAAGGGATTAATTTAATATATTATGAAATAGAAAATATTTTTTTCATATTTTTTAAATAGTAGTTGCATTTAAATATTAGTTGCAATAGAAATATTTAACAATTAATTATAATAGCAGAGTATGTGGGGTTAATTCGTGAAATTTATAGATGATGCAATCAAAGAATCCGAACAAAGAATGGAAGAGAAAACACCAGATAAACTCGCTTCTGACATAGATGATGAGCTTATCAAGATAATGGATGGTGTTAAAACTAAAATTTTCGTTGTTGGTGCTGGAGGAGCAGGTAACAACACTATTTCAAGATTAAACGAAATGGGTATCGAAGGAGCAACTACAATTGCGGTAAACACTGATGCTCAAGATTTATTTTACAGTCAATCCAGCAAAAAAATATTATTGGGTAGACAAACTTCAAAAGGATTGGGGGCAGGCGGAGAGCCTTCCGTCGGTGAAGAATGTGCTGAAGAAAGTGAAGATGAAATTAGAGATGAATTAGTAGGCGCAGACATGGTATTTGTCACATGCGGTCTTGGTGGGGGAACAGGTACAGGTTCAGCTCCAATCATCGCTAAATTATCCAAAAAATTAGGCGCATTAACTGTTGCTGTTGCAACTTTGCCATTTTCTGCTGAAGGAATTAAAAGAAGGGAAAATGCAGAACAAGGTTTGGAAAAACTTCAAGAATCTGCAGACACTGTTATTATTATACCTAATGATAAATTACTGGAAGTTGCACCAAACTTACCTTTAAACAAGGCATTCATGGTTTCTGATGAAATCCTTGGAAGAGCAGTTAAAGGAATTACTGAACTAATTACTAAAAGAGGTCTTGTAAGTTTGGACTTTGCAGATATTAGAAGTATCATGAGTGGTTCTGGAATGGCTATGATTGGTATGGGCGAATCCGATTCTGGAGACAGAGCTTTAGAATCTGTACATGAAGCATTAAGCAGCCCATTATTAGACATTGACATTTCAAATGCTACTGGTGCTTTAGTTAACATATCAGGTAGTTCTGATTTAACTTTACATGAAGCAGAAAAGATTGTTCAAGTTGTTGCTGATAAATTAGATCCTGAGGCCAACATTATTTGGGGTACTCAAATTGATGAAAGCCTTCAAAATATGGTTAGGACCACTGTGGTCGTTTCAGGCATTAAAACTAATTATGATACCAACAATGAACCTGAAATTGAATATGCTGAAGAAAAAGTTGATTCTGAATCAGCTAATGATCAATTAGATGATTTCATAGATGGAATCTTCTAATTCCATTTTCTTATTTTTTTTCAATAATGCAAACATTTATTAATGTTTAAAATATAAATTATTTTATTACTATTATTTTATTATAATTCATTAAACTATGGTTCCATAGTTTTTTTAATTTTGGGTATTTAAAATGAATGTACAAGAAAGTTTTAATAAATTTATTAAAGACAGTAAAAGAGTATTGAAAGTATCAAGAAAGCCAGACAGGCAAGAATACATAGAGCTTGCAAAAGTCACATCAATAGGCGTAGTCATTGTTGGTGTTATCGGATTTGCAATTTTTTTACTAGGCTCATTAATTGGTTTATAAAACAATTAACCATTTTTGATCCAATAAATTATAATAGAATTTTGTAATAATTTTGTATCTTTTTGATTTAGATTTTGACTTGTAAGTCGTAACTATAATCAATTATATGATATTATTAGAACCTAGGGAAGCTGGGGGATAGCTTAGTCAATTTTCACTTATGTGAATTACCTAAGAACCTGCAATTTTGGATTGCAGTGCTTCAAATAACTTTTAACTTAATGTATGATTTTAACCAGTAAATTATGAAATAGGTGAATTTTTCATGGAAGATACTAATAGTTCCATATATGCTCTTAAAACCTCTGCAGGTCAAGAAAGGAATGTTGCTAGACTTCTAGCGCGTAAAGCAAAAACAATCGACGGTATAGGCATTTCTTCAATTCTTGTTCCGGAATCTTTAAAAGGGTATATTTTAGTTGAATCCTCAACAAAAATAGATCTTAGAAATCCTGACTTGAAAGTACAACATTTAAGAGGTGTTGTAGAAGGTAGTGTAGGAATTACTTTTGATGAAGTAAAAAGATTCTTAAAACCGGAGCCTATTATTTCCTCTATTCAAAAAGGAAGTATTGTCGAGCTTATTTCTGGACCGTTCAAAGGAGAAAGGGCGAAAGTGGTTCGTATTGATGAATCACGTGAAGAAGTCGTTCTAGAGTTAATAGAAGCAGCAGTACCTATTCCGGTTACTGTTAAAGCTGATCAAATTAGAATAATTCAAAAGGAGGCTGACTGATGGCTAAAGATACAGTCGAAGTTCTTATCGAAGGTGGAAGCGCTACTCCTGGACCTCCATTAGGCCCAGCTTTAGGACCTTTCGGTATTAACATGATGCAAGTAGTTGAAGAAATCAATAAAAAAAGTGCTGACTTTGCTGGAATGAAAGTGCCTGTTAAAGTTATCATTGACAGAGATACCAAAGAATTTGATATTGAAATTGGTACTCCGCCAACAACTGCTCTTATCATGGAAGAATTAGGCATCGAAAAAGCTTCTCACGAGCCAGGTTTAGACATCATTAACGACTTGCCAATTGAAACTGCTTTAAAAATTGCTAGAATGAAATTTGATTCATTACTTTCTAACGATTACAAAGCGGCTACAAAAGAAGTTATGGGAACCTGTGTAAGTATGGGATTAACCGTTGACGGTAAAGACCCAAGAGAAGCACAGAAAGATGTAGATGCTGGAGTATACGATGATATCTTAGTAGAATAGATATGGTCGTTTTAATTAAATTAAGTTAATAAATGCAGTGTATATGATGTTATAATTGCGATTATAATTGATATACTGTTTTTAATTCATGCAATCGTTTAAGAATTTTTTTCTTAGTAATCGATACTCATGAAACCAAAAAAAATCCAATGAACAATAATGTTCATGGGGGATGAATATGACACAAGATGTAGTAAACGCGGTGAAGGAGGCTAAAGAACAATCTAAGCCGAGAAACTTCACTGAGTCTGTCGATATTATTATTAATATCCGCGACTTAGATGTCAGAAAGCCAGAAAATAGGTTTAATGAGGAAGTTACTCTTCCTAACGGCCGTGGCAAAGATGTTAAAATCGGAGTCATAGCTGACGGGGAACTCATTGTTCAAGCTAAAAATGCTGGTCTTGACGTTGTAATCAACAAACAGGATTTAGAAGAGTTCGGAAAAGACAGAAAATCAGCTAAAAAAATGGCTAACTCTGTTGATTTCTTAGTAGCTCAAGCTGATATGATGCCACTAGTTGGTAGATTCTTAGGTCCAGTTTTAGGACCTCGTGGAAAAATGCCAAAACCAGTGCCTGCAAGTATCAAATTGGATCCTCTTTTAGATAGATTACAAAGTACTGTCAAAGTTGGTGTAAAACAACAAGCAAGTATTCAGATTGTTGTCGGAAGCCAAGACATGGCAGCTGAAGACATAGCAGAAAATGTAGAAACTGTTCTTACAGTCTTAGACCGCAATTTAGAAAAAGGAAGAAGTCAAATCAAGTCCATGTTTATAAAAACAACTATGGGACCAGTAGTGAGGGTGATCTAATGGCTCATGTTGCTGAATGGAAAAAGGAAGAAGTTAAAGAGCTTTCAGGGATTATTGACAAATACGATGTAATCGGTATTGTCGACTTATTAAACATTCCTGCAAAACAGCTCCAAGAAATGAGAAAATCTCTCAACGGCAAAGCTGTTATCAGAATGTCTAAAAAGAATCTCATAGATTTAGCTCTTGAAGATTGTAATGCTGATAAAAACAACATTGTTGATTTATCCGGACATATGGATGGTCAAATTGCTCTTATCGCAACTGAAATGAATCCTTTCAAATTGTACAAAATATTGGAAGACAGCAAAACCCAAGCTCCTGCAAAACCAGGAACTATTGCACCTGACGATATTGTTGTACCAAGCGGTGACACAGGATTCGAACCAGGTCCATTTTTAGGTGAATTGCAACAAGTTGGAATTCCTGCAAAAATTGATAAAGGTAAAATCTGCGTACAAAAAGACACTGTTGTTGTAAAAGCAGGTGAAGAAGTATCTAAACAAGTAGCAGCTACTTTATCAAGAATGGATATTAATCCTATGGAAGTAGGAATCGATTTAAAAGCAGTATACGAAGAAGGATCTATTTACACTTCCGATGTGCTTGCAATCGACGAAGAACAAACATTAGCAGATTTACAAAAAGCGTTCTCAGGCGCATTCAACTTATCTGTAAATGCAGCTATACCTACAACAAAAACTATTTCCGCAATATTATCTCTCGCACATACCAGAGCTGTCAGCGTTGGTGTAGAAGGAGCTATATTGACTTCCAAAACTTCAGAACCAATTCTCGGTCTTGTAAATGCTAGAATGTTAGCTATTGCATCTGCAATTGCTGATGTTGAAGGTGCAATTGACGATGAATTAGCAGAAAAACTTTCCAATGTTGCTGTAGCAGCAGCTCCAGTAGTAGAGGAAGAAGTTGTTGAAGAAGAGGAAGAAGAGGAAGAAGAAGAGGATAGCGAAGGAGAAGCAGCAGCTGGGTTAGGAGCTCTCTTCGGTTAAATTAATATAAATTTTTATTATTTAAGAACTAACACTTTAAAAAATTAATGGTGATAACATGGAATATATATATGCGGCAATGATTTTGCACAGTGCAGAAAAAGATATTAACGAAGAAAATGTTAAAAGTATTATTGAAGCAGCAGGTATCGACGCTGATGATGCTAGAATTAAAGCATTAATCGCAGCTTTAGAAGATGTTGACATCGAAGAAGCTATCGAAACCGCAGCTGTTGCAGCAGCAGCTCCTGCAGCTGCAGCTCCAGTAGCAGAAGCTGTTGAAGAAGAAGAGGAAGAAGAAGAGGAAGAAGAAGAAGCTTCTGAAGAAGAAGCAGCAGCTGGATTAGGTGCTCTCTTCGGATAGATTTTTTAATCTATCACCTTTCTTTTTTTTATTTTTCTTTTTTTACTTAAATTTCGCTTATTTTTACTTAAAACTATTTTTAAATATTTGGATTTCTTAGAAAATTAGTGATGTTGATGTGTTCATGAGATTGGTTGATCTTGTCCAGGTAATTTTTTCTTTCAACCATATTGATTCTTTATGATTTTTGTATTTTTAAAATAGTTTTCTATAAGAAACAATTTATCTAATTTTTTCAAAATAGTTTTCTATATGAAAGGTATTTTCATTGTTTTTAAAATGAGTCACTATTGATTTTAGAATGAATATTTTTTGGAACTTCAAAAAAAGCTAGAAAAAGTGGCTAACACTCCAAGAGAAGAAGAGTTCAGACTTCAGATTGAGAAAATTGATGCTTTAATAGCTCATCTTGAAAAAGAACTCAATGAATAAAAACTCATCAATTGAGTTAAACATTCTGTTTTACAATTAACTTAATCAAAAATCCCATAAATCTACCCATCATCAAAAATTTATTTATTAAACAAAATACATAGTATATACTAATAAATATTTTGAACTGATTTATATGGTAGAAATTTTTGATAAACTTGGTTATAAAAAGCAAACTTGTAAAACCTGCGGACAGGAGTTCTACTCTCAGGTAGACAGAGACACCTGTGGGGACGCTCCGTGTGATGAGTATGGCTTTATCGCAAACCCTGCAACCGACAAGCCGTACAATCTATACGAAGTCCAGCAGGTTTTCAGAGAATTTTTGGAAAGCGAAGGACACACTCATGTCCACAGATATCCTGTACTTGCAAAAAGGTGGAGAGATGATGTATTCCTTGTTGGAGCATCCATTTTCTGCTTCCAGCCTTGGATTACCTCAGGTTTGGTAAAACCGCCTGCAAACCCTATCGAAATGGCACAGCCTTCAATAAGGCTCAACGACGTCGACAATGTCGGACGTACAGGAAGGCACATGACCTGCTTTACAATGGGAACACATACGGTAATCAACAAGGAAGATGACTTCATCTACTGGGAAGACCGTACAATTGAATTATGCCACAAATTCTTTGCACACATCGGAATCAACACAGAAGAGGTCACCTTCATCAAGTCTTGGTGGGCAGGAGGAGGAAACGAGGGACCATGTTACGAAGTGTGCTGCAGAGGCGTTGAGCTTGCAACTTTAGTGTTCATCCAATATGAAACTTTAGAAGACGGATCCAAAAAGGAAATCCCAATCAAGGTTGTCGATACAGGATACGGTCTTGAAAGGATAGCTTGGATTTCACAGGGAACTCCGACAGCATATGACGCGTGTTTTGCACCGGTCGTGGACAAGCTCAAAGAGCTCACAGGTGTCGAAATCAACGAGGACATCCAGGGAAGAAATGCCCAAATCGCAGGAATGATGGATATCGAAGACATCGGGGACTTAAAAGAGCTAAGACAGCAAGTGGCAGACAGCCTAAACCTTTCCCTAGATGATTATTTAAAAGCAGCAGAGCCTATGGAGGCAATCTACATAATCGCAGACCACACAAGATGCCTTGCCTTCATGCTTGCAGACGGAATCATCCCTTCAAACGTCAAGGAAGGATACCTTGCAAGGCTGGTCTTAAGAAGAACAATCCGCTTCATGAAAGATTTAAACATGAAAGAATCGTTAGCTGATGTAATGGCAATCCAATTGGACTTTTTATCAAAATTCTACCCAGAAATTCGTGATTCAGAAGAACATATCATGAATATCATCACTTTAGAAGAAGAAAGATATGCCGCAACCGTCAAGAAAGGAAGAAGCATTGTCAAAAGATCCATCAAAAGGCTTAAAAAAGAGGGCAAATCAGAAATGCCTCTTGAAATGTTAATCGATTTGTATGATGCTCATGGAATTCCTCCGGAAACTGTTGTTGAAATGGCCGGTGATGATTTTACTGTAAATGTTCCGGACAACTTCTTCACACAGGTTGCAGGGGCTCATGAGAAGGATACAACCAACAAAAAAGACACATTCAAAGTAGACTTCCCTGAAACAGAATTGTTATTCTATAAAGATTTCTACCAAAAAGAGTTTGATGCTGAAGTTTTAGGTTTAGTCGAGAAGGATGGAGACAAATGTCTCATCTTTGATAAAACAGTGTTTTACCCTGAAGGAGGAGGCCAACCTTCCGACATAGGTGAAGTTTCCATTGACGGAAATGTCTTTAAAATGAATCATGCTGAAAAAATCAACAATGTCGTATTGCATCATGTAGATGGAGACATCAAAGATGATGTAGTATGCAAAAAAGTCATCGGAAAACTTGACTGGGAGAGAAGAATTACACTTGCGCGCCACCATACCGGAACCCACCTTGTCATTGCGGCTGCAAGAAAAGTGTTGGGTCAGCACATTTGGCAGGCAGGTTCACAAAACGGCCTTACAAGAGCACGTATTGATTTATCACACTACAAGCGTATCACACAGGATGAACTCAACGAAATCGAAAAGCTTGCAAATGAATACGTCATGGACAACATCGATTTGGACATCCAGTTCCACACAAGAGATGAAGCACAGGAATTGTATGGATTTGTACTTTATCAGGGAGGTATTGTTCCCGGTAAAATGATTCGTGTAGTCAAAATCCCTGGAATTGATGTACAGGCATGCGCAGGTACACATGTTTTAAGAACAGGTGTTGTTGGACCAATCAAAATCAACAAAACCGAAAGGGTTCAGGATGGTGTTGAAAGGATTGATTTCTCAGCAGGTTTGGCTGCAATTGATTCAATGCAGCATGACGGTGAACTTTTACGTGAAAGTTCAGCCATTTTCAAGGTTGAAAATGACCAATTGCCGAAAACATGTGACAGGTTCTTCAGCGAATGGAAAGCACAGAAAAACGAAATCGACAAGTTAAAATCAGAAATAGCTTCCCTAAAAATGAATTCCCTTGCAGATGATTTCACTGAAATCAATGGCTTGAAAGTAGTCTCACAACTCATTGACGGTGACTTTAAGGAGCTTCAAAAGATAGCTACAGATTTTACTGATAACGGTAAGGCGGATGTGGTTGTTATGGGAAACAATGATGGTAAGATTGTTGGAGCAGCTTCACAAGCAGCCATTGACAGTGGAGTTAAAATCAATGAGATTATCAAAACTGCAGCCGGCGTATTGGGCGGTGGCGGCGGAGGCCGTTTGACACTCGCACAGGGTGCAGGTAAAAACGCTGATAAAATGGATGAAGCTATTCAAACTGCAGTTGATTTAATTAAAGGATAATTCAAATCCTTTAATCTCTTTTTTTTTAAAATATTTAATTCAGCGGTTAACATTAAACTATTTTTTGTATTTTTTAATGAATATTGCCGTTACTATTATTGTTGCAATAACTGAAATTATATTCGCTATCATTGCAGGCAATCTCAAACCTTCAGGGGCCTGTAAAATATATCCGAATGTAATCAGGGTGCACACAATTGCCGGTGCCAGTGTAATGATATAGGGTTTTTCCTTTTTAATTAAATATACGGTTCCTGAAAGCAGCACTGCCACACTGATTATTAATTGGGCCCATGCGAAATATCTCCAAACAAGGCTGAAATCAACAAATGTCAATGCAAATGATACCAAGAATAAAGGCACTGCAATTTGCAATCTTGAAATTAGTTTTTCCTGATTTAAATGCAGCTCATCAGCTATTGTAATTCTTGAACTTCTAAGTGCAGTATCTCCTGTGGTAATAGGACAGACTACGACACCAATGATTACTAGCCCTACGCCAATCGGTCCAAGTAATTTTGTTGCCATTTCATGTACTGCAATTGTTGGGGTTGCGCCGTAGATTGCTGCGAGTTGCGGTTGGCCATGGAAGAATGCCAATGTAATTGCAGCCCAACAAAGAGCGGTTAAGCCTTCTAAAACCATTGCGCCGAAAAACACGGGTCTTGCGTCTTTTTCAGTTTTTATGCATCTTGCAACGATCGGTGATTGTGATGCGTGGAAACCGGAAATGGCTCCGCAAGCAATAGTAACAAATAAGTATGGGAATATAGGTTTGTTAGTTAAGTATAGTCCTTGTGTTGTAAATTCAGGTATTGTATATGATGGATTGAGGATTAATGACCCTGTCATCAGTATTACCATAAGCAAGAATAACGCTCCAAAAATCGGGTAGACCCTGCCGATAATCTTGTCGACCGGGAACAATGTGGCAATTAAAAAGTAGATGAATATTAGTGTGGTCCAAAGAAGTACTGGAGTGCTTGTCAAATCTCCAATCAAAGCTGCAGACCCTGTTGAAAAAACGGCCGCAACAAGTATCCCTGTAAATATGGTAACTAATGCAATGAATTTCTGCACTGTTGTTCCAAGATATTTGGAAATGATGTTCGGCATTGTATAACCGTCATTTCTCATGGACATGAATCCTGAGAAGAAATCATGTATGGCTCCTATAAAAATTGTACCTAATGTAATCCATAAGAACGCTGCTGGACCAAACAATGCACCTTGTATGACTCCAAATATTGGTCCTAAACCTGCAATATTTAAGAAATGAACTAAAAATGCCTTAATCTTGGACATTGGCATAAAGTCAACACCGTCTTCCAGCCTTTGTACTGGGGTTTCTATATTTTCATCAACACCTGCTACTCTTTCTATAAATTTCCCATAAATAAAATATGAAGCAACCAATGCAACAAAACAAATCAGAAAACTATACATAATCATAATTTTAATTCTTTAAATTATATAAATATATCAAAAAGCCATTATTCTTTTTTTAAAATTGTTAACTTGTATATTATTCAAAAAAATGATTTCTCTTTTCTTGGGAAAATATTGATTAATTATATTAATTATTAATCTTAAAAATTATAATTGCTGTTATATTTTAAAAAACTAGTATTGAAGGGATTGCTATTTTTTTCCAGCGTGTACTTAATGTAAAGAGTTGTTTGAATGAATTATGATTTGATTATTGCAAGATATGGTGAAATCGGGCTTAAAAGCCCTAAAATAAGGTCACGTTTTGAAAGAAAGCTAGTTAAAAATATTAAGGCTACTTTTGAATGTGAAGTTGACAGGAATCAGGGAAGAATATACATCCGCCCTGAAGATTTCAGTGAAGGAATCGAAAAGTTAAACAGAGTATTCGGAGTCGTTTCATATTCTCCAGCTGTTTCAACAAATGCTAATTATGGAGACATTGACGAAACATTATCTGCCTACGCTCAAGAGTTGATTGATGAGAACATATTGGATGAAAACACAAAATTCGCCATTAAATGCAGAAGGGTAGGAAAGCATGACTTTACCTCCCAAGAGATGGCTGCTCATTGCGGGGGTGTTGTAAGAAGTGTAATTCTAGCCCCAGTAGACTTGACAAATCCTGATTTAACTATTTTTGTTGAAATCAGGGATGATGATGCTTATATTTATCATGAAAAGATTAAAGGGCCTGGAGGTCTTCCATTGGGAACACAGGGAAAAGTTGTTGTGCTTCTATCAAGCGGCATTGACTCTCCTGTTGCCGCATATCTGATGATGAAAAGGGGTTGTGAGGTAGTGGCGCTTCACTGCAATAATGATCCGTTTTCAGGTCCAAAAGTGACAGAAAACTTTAATGCATTGGTGGACCAGCTAAATATCTATGCCAAAGGCACTCCAATCAAAAAGCGTGTAATCGACTATGGGGAATACCTGGCCGTTGCAAAGGAGAAGGCTCCCGAAAAGATGACCTGCGTATTGTGCAAATCCGGAATGTATAAAATAGCCGAAAAATTAGCCGTCAAATTGGGGGCTGATGCAATCGTTGACGGCAGTAGCGTAGGTCAGGTCGCTTCACAGACCTTATCCAATATCTTGGCCACCCGTCATGGTGTCGGCATGCCAATTTTAAGTCCTCTGATTGGCCTTGATAAGGAGGAAATCACTGCCATTGCTAAGGAAATCGGGACATTTGAAATATCCAAAATTGATGACGGCGGATGCAGTGCAGTTCCAAAATACCCTGAAACCCGTGCAGATTTGGAAAGGGTTGCAAAAGCCTGTGAAGATATGAATCAGGATGCGGAAGTCCAAAAGGCTTTTGAAAATATTAGAAAAATAGAGTGAGCATTTGCTCATTTTTTTTACTTTTTTTATAATTATTTTTTTTAAATAACCTCATTAATCATAATAATTAAATAGTATACACCAAATAAATAATATATGTCTAGTAAATAACTAATTTACTAATGAGGTTATATTATGAAAACTACTGTTAGTGTAATTAAAGCTGATATTGGAAGTGTGTCTGGACACTGTGTCGCACACCCAGAATTAATGGATATTTGTGACAGCGTTTTAAACGACGCATTAGACACTGGTATTTTGAAAGATTATTACATCTCCCGTTGCGGAGACGACATAGACTTAATTATGACCCATGATAAAGGGGAAGAAAATGAAGAAGTTCACGAAACTGCATACACTGCATTCATGAAAGCTACTGAAAGAGCACGTGAATTAAAATTATACGGTGCAGGTCAAGACTTATTATCCGATACTTTCTCAGGAAACATCAAAGGTATGGGTCCTGGTGTAGCAGAAATGGAATTTGAAGAAAGACCATCCGATCCTGTTTTGGTGTTCTGCTGTGACAAAACCGAACCGGGCGCATTTAACTTACCTGTATTCAGAATGTTTGCAGACCCATTCAACACTGCAGGTCTTGTAATTGACCCAAGCTTACACGACGGATTCAAATTTGAAGTATTCGATGTAATCGAACACAAAAAAGTTATCTTAAACTGTCCTGAAGAAATGTATGACTTGCTTGCATTAATCGGTTCCACCGGAAGATATGTAATTAAAAGAGTATGGAAGAAAAACGGTGAAATCGCAGCTGCAATAAGTACTGAAAGATTAAACTTAATGGCTGGTGAATACGTTGGTAAGGACGACCCAGCATGTATCGTAAGAGCACAATCCGGTTTCCCTGCAAACGGTGAATGTGTAGATCCATTTGCATTCCCACACATGGTAAGTGGATGGATGAGAGGATCCCACAACGGTCCATTAATGCCTGTTTCTGAAGCTGAAGCAAACCCAATCAGATTTGACGGACCACCTAGAGTAATCGGTTTAGGATTCCAAGTAGCTAACGGTGAATTAATCGGTCCTGTAGACTTATTCGATGACCCTGCATTTGACCCAACCCGTGAACAAGCTGCTAAAATTGCAACTTACATCAGAAGACACGGTCCATTTGAACCTCACAGATTACCATCTGAAGAAATGGAATACACTTCACTTCCTGGTGTAATGAAAAAATTAGAATCCAGATTTGAAGATATGGATTAGATTTAAAGAGATTTTCATCTCTTCTTTTTACTTTTTTTTAAAATTAGTTTTTGTGTGCAGTTATTATTGTAAAGCTGCTTGAGTTAATTGTAATTATGCAGTCATCGACATTGACATAATAGTTTTTTCCTTCTTTTGTAACAACAGAGTTGTCCTGCTTAAGTTTGTTTATACAGTAGTTCACAGGTTCTTCATCAATTTCTAGATTTCTGCAAATCCTTCCAACGCCCATTTCGGTGGTATGGATTTTATCGATATTTTCAAGTAATTCATCTTTATGCATTTCAGTACCTCATATTTGCATCTTGATTCATTGTATAATTAGTTATTTATATATTACAATCTAATTAATTATTATGTCATTTTTAAAATTCATTCTTAAAAATCCATTCAGGAGGAAAAACAGCGCAATCCTGGCAATCGTAGGTATTGCTATCGGGATTTTTGTCATCGTTGCTCTTGGTGGAATCACAGAAGGTCTTATTAATTCCTTTGAAGAAACAGTACATGCGGGAGGTGCCGATTTTTCCATTTCGGGAAAGGAAACAGGAGATTCCGCATACGGAACAAATACCATAAGCTCAAATTGGACAGAAAAGATAGCCAATGTAAGCGGAGTTGATGAAGCTTATCCTATTTATGTTGTCCTGACTTCGGTTGGTAATGATTATATGAATACTTTGATTGGTATTGACCCAAATGGTACAACATTAGCAGATATTTCAATGAAGGAAGGTAGGATATTTGAGGATAATGCATCTGAAGCCATTTTGGGAGAAGTATATGCTGAAGACAACAATTATTCTGTAGGAGACAGCATTAAGATAAACCGCGAAGATTTTGAAATTGTGGGAATTTATAAAACCGGTGACCAAAGCATGGCCAGCGGTGTGTTTACATCAATTTCAAAGGTTGGAGACTTGATGGATGATGAGGATTCAATATCCAATATTTATGTGAAAGTTAAAAAAGGTGTAGATCCGCAAGAGGTTGCAGATAGTATTGATGAAAAATATGGTGACAATATCACCACCATCACATCAGTCATGGAAATGGAGCAGATGGCAGACATGCTCAATATGCTTGAAGCATCAACATGGGCAATTTCACTTTTGGCGATTGTCGTTGGAGGGCTTGGAATCATCAATACAATGCTCATGTCAGTATTTGAAAGAACTCGTGAAATCGGTGTCTTAAAGGCAGTCGGATGGTCTGACAGAAAAATACTCACAATGATTATAGGCGAATCATTGGTAATTACAATCGTATCGGCCATTATTGGTTCCATTGTCGGATTTTTGGCATGCCTGCTTTTAGGTCCGAAAATCGGATTGGATCCTGTGTTCACTCCTAAGATATTTATCCAGGCATTTTCAATCGCCATAATCGTTGGAATAATAGGGGGATTATATCCTGCAATCAAGGCGGTAAAATTGCCTCCGACAGAAGCATTGAGGTATGAATGAGGTGATACGATGAATGCGGTAGAAATAAAAGGTTTGTATAAAAGCTATGAGGATGGAAAGATCAAGGCATTGAATGGTATAAACCTCACAATTGAAGACGGGGAATTCGTATCAATAATCGGGCCGTCAGGTTCAGGCAAATCCACACTTTTAAACATGCTTGGCGCTTTGGATGTTCCGGATTCAGGTGTAATCAATGTGGCTGGAAGGGATTTGAGCAGTGATAAAAAGTTAAATGAATTCCGGTCTAAGGAGATTGGATTTATTTTCCAATTGCATAATTTAATCCCAAACATTTCCGTTCGTGAAAACATCGAAATTCCAATGTATACTCAGAAGATGTCTTCAGGGGAGATGAAAGACCGTGCATTGAAATTATTGGATGATGTCGGACTCAAGGACAAGGCAGACATTTTGCCTAATAAGCTATCCGGCGGTGAACGTCAAAGGGTAGCAATTGCCCGGGCGCTTGCAAATAATCCTTCAATAATATTGGCAGATGAACCCACAGGATCACTAGATTCCAAGACAAGTAGCAAAATCCTTAAGCAACTAATCGATTTGCACGAAGATAAAAATGTAACATTAATTATTGTCACTCATGATATGGATGTGGCCAAACTTGCAGATAGGGTTATTGAAGTTTTGGATGGTGAGATTGTATCTGCAGGTGATGATTCATTAATCAACAGTAAGATTGATGTTTAAATCATCATCCTTTATTTTTTTTATTAAATATTAATATTTATGATGAGGGCTGTGCATTATTGGCACATTTGATATTGTTTAGTTCAAATATCTGAGGGAATATGTTCATAATAGGGCTGATTTGCCAATTTTCAGAATCAAGGAATTAAAAGCAAATATTAGATGATTCCATGAATCATCCTCAAAGCATCTAAAAGCCCATGACTGTATTCTATACAACCGAATGCAGTCCTCATATCTTCTTTTTCTAAATAATATTTGGAATCGTTCCAGTAATCAATAGCTCTGTCATAAACTTCCTTTTCTTTGCCGACAAATTCAATATGTGCTACTTGATTGAGGTTTCTTTCCAATTTTGCAATATCTTTAGCTATTTTTTCGGGACTTTCAAGTTCAGTCATTCAACTTCCTCCAAACATGTAATATTCTCTGAGCTACAGTAAAGTAAGATAAGACTACTAATATGTAAATAATATAGGTAAAGTAGATATCTCCTGCGAAATATCCGATTAATGCTCCAATCATCAGTATAATCATACGTACTGCTCTTTCGGCAATTCCAACATTGCAATCAACGCCTTGTGATTCTGCTCTTGCCCTTACATAGCTTACACAAATTGCAGAATGGATTGCTAAGATGCCAACAAACCAATCACAGTATCCGCCAAATATTATTCCAATGTAGATTATCGCATCTGCAAATCTGTCCATTGTAGAGTCAAGAAATGCACCAAATTTGGATGCTTTATCATGATATCTTGCAACAGCACCGTCAACAACATCCAAAAATCCTGAAAATAAAATTGCCACTGTTCCCAATATCAGTAAATGATTTGCAAATCCATATGCTGCAATAACTGCAACGAATGGGGATATTACTGTAACGATATTTGGATTGATGTTCAAATTTCTTGCAAGCGGGTTTAGTATTTTTGTTAAAAGTGGTCTTAGACTTTGAAGCATAATTTATATTAAATATCTTATCTAATATAATTGTTAGGTAATAAAAATGGAAATATTGAAAACCAGTATTGATGCAGTAGATGAAAATATTGTCGGCAAAGCCATTGATGTTTTAGCTAATGGGGGTGTAATCCTATATCCTACGGACACTGTTTATGGATTGGGAGCAAATATTTTTGATGATAATGCCGTAAAAAGGGTTTTTGAGATAAAACAAAGAAGTTTATTGAAGCCGCTTTCAATATTGGTTTCGGATGTAAATGCAATTGATCTGGTTGCAAAAGTTTCCCTAAATCAAAGGGAGGTAATAAATAATTATCTTCCCGGTCCTTACACATTTATTTTAGAAAAAAGCATGTTGGTGCCGAGAGTTGTTACAAGCGGATCTTCTTTTGTTGGAGTCAGGGTTCCTGATAATGAAATTGCCTGCCGTTTAGCAAGCATATTTCCAATAACCACTACCAGTGCCAATCTGTCGGATAAGGAGGTTTTATCCAATCCTGATGAAATTTTAGAACAGCTCGATTGTGATGTGGATTTGGTTATTGATGTTGGTCCTGTTAAATCAAGAAGGCCATCAATCATCATAGATTACATTGATAGGGATAATCCCAAAATTGTTAGAAGATAATTATTTCTAAATTCTAAAAATACGATTTGATAATAATTTTATATTATATAAAAAACAATATATTTTCATGAAAGTATTAGCTAATTTTGAGGATAATCATAAAATCTTATCTAATTCCTCCCTGGATGCACTATTGGGCGGAGGGTTTGAGAAAGGTACAGTTACTGAGATTTTTGGGCCTCCAAGTTCCGGTAAAAGTAATGTTACTTTAACTTTATCCGTTAATGTGGCTAAAAATAACAAAAAAGTAATTTACATTGATACTGAAGGAGGAATTTCAATCGACAGAATCAAACAAATTTCAGGCGCTGATTTTCCGAGGGTGGCTAATAACATAATTGTTTTTGAACCGACTAGTTTTTTAGAACAGAATGATAATTTAAAGTCAATAGAAGTATGGCTTAGAAAAAACCATGAAAATGTTGATTTGTTGGTTTTAGACTCTGCTGTTGCTTTATATAGGGTGGATGATATGAAATCCACTAAATTAAATAAAGAACTGGGAAAACAGATGGGAATATTATCTAAAATTGCAAGAACTTATGACATTGCAGTCGTTTTAACAAATCAGATATACAGTGCTTTTGATGATGAAGGAAATAATGATATTCGTGCTGTAGGCGGAACTATCTTACAATACTGGTGTAAGATTATACTTCAATTGGAGCGTGGTGATGAGATTAATCAGAGGGTTGCCACACTTATTCGCCATAGAAGTATTCCCGAAGGCAAAAAAGCCACTTTTTCAATTACTTCAAATGGTATTGTTTAGGTAATTTTATTAATAATTAAATATAAATATTAATTTTGGAATTTTTGTGTGTGATATTTATGAGGGATAAGGATTTTGATATTAAAAACCCAAAAAAGAAGTTTCAAAAAACTGAAAGGGTGCCTCCGGAAGGTTATGAATGTGCAAATGACTTTTTTGAAGATATGTATATGGATAAAGACATGATTTGGATGGGTCAAAATACAAATCATTTACATGGCGACACCATAGCCGATGCCATGGTTGATGCAGTTAGGGAAAAGACATATTGCAGATATCCTGCCCCAGAAGGATTCAGTGAACTTAAACAACTGATTTTAGATGATTTGGATTTCAAAGATTTGGAAGTTCTACTGACTTCAGGCGCAACAGAGTCACTGTATTTATGTATGCAAGCGCTTTTAGAACCTGAGGACAATGTGATTTTATCAGATCCTGGTTACTTCATTATCGGAGACTTTGCAAATCGTTTTGCAGGCGAAGTGAGGTATGTTCCGATTTACTATGAAGAAAATAACTATAAACTAACTCCAAAGATTTTAAAAGAAAACATGGATGAAAATACTCGAATGGTAATTTTAATTGATCCTTTAAATCCATTAGGTTCCTCATACACAGAAGACGAATTAAAGGAATTTGCCGAAATTGCAAAGGAAAATGACTTATACTTATTACATGATGTTACTTACAAGGATTTCGCACGCGAGCACTTTTTGGTGGAAAACTATGCTCCGGGTCAAACTTTAACAATATACAGCTTTTCCAAAATATTTGGAATGGCAGGTCTGAGGATTGGTGGTGTAATATCATCAAAACCGATTATCGATGCAATTAAAAATGCTGTGATCAATGATTTGGGTGTTAACATTATCTCACAATACGGTGCTATAGAAGGCCTCAAATCAAAATCTGAATGGTTTGAAGAAATGAGGGAAACCTGTTTTGAAAACCAAAGACTAATCAGCGAAATGATTGAACCGATTGAAGGAGTGTTCCTGCCGGTTTATCCGTCAGATGCAAATATGATGGTAATTGACTTGTCCGGTGCGGGCATCAATCCTAAGGTAATGTCAAATTATTTGATTGAGAAGAAACTGTTCACAAGAGAAGGGGAATACACTTCAGAGGAATTTGGAGACAGATACTTGCGTATAAGCTTTTCAATTCCAACAGAAGAAATCAAAGTATTCTGTGAAGAGTTCCCAAAAGCTGTTGAAGCTTTAAGAAAATGATTGATGCGAGTTTTGAGGGGTTTAGATACCACAAACCTCTTCCTAATTTTTATAAAGTTGAAAATCCTGATAATCCCAAACGGGAAATTTCAGATGATTTGCTGATTGAATTGCTCGAATTGGCTAAAGAATATAATTTTTCTGGAATCAGCTATTCCAAACTGTCTGATGAGTTTAAAGCGGATTTTGACATTGATATTGATAATGTATTGATTTTTAAGTTTTTGATGGGTGATGATATAATCAAAATGGATTCATCCAAAGACAAATGCAAGTTGATGGATATTGAATTTCAGGAATATGGCGCACATGTTTTTGAATTTGCTGATTTTTTGCGAAAAAACGGATTTCAAGCTGATTTGATTCATCCTTTGGATGACAATTTAAGTTTAAGGGCAATAGCGCTCCAGTCTAATGACTGTGTCATCACAAGAAGCAACATGTGCCTGTTTAAAGATGGAATTCATAACGGATTTTTCATGATTCACACTTCAATTGACAATTTGCCGTTTAAAAGCGTAAATGACATGCTGTGGGTTCCGGATTTCTGTTCCACATGTGGGGTGTGCATTGAAAGATGTCCTGAAAACGCTTTTGATGAAAATGAGAAAGTTTTAAGAAAGGTCTGCACCGCCCATAGGGAAGGCTGCAATGACTGTCTTTTGAGATGCCCATTTTATAAGAGGGGCTATGATAAGGTTTATAAGAGATATTTAAGAATGCAGAAGAGGCGAGAAAATGAGTGAAAAAATAGCTTTGGTTTCATGCAGTGGATTGAGCCCATTGGGTTTGGTAGTAAGGGCAGCCAGTGTAGAGTTGGCTCTGGAAGAGGAAAATATTGTTGCGGCATGCATCACTGAATATTCAGCACAGCCTAACAACTGTTCACCGATTCTGGATGATGCAAAAATCGTTTCCATAACAGGCTGCAGTGATGACTGCGCTTCAGTCATATTAAATGAAAAGGATATAAATCCGATTAAGAACATTGCCGCTGATGCTGTCGTTAAGGCATATGATTTAAATCCTCTTGACTCAGTAAGGCTTGACGATGATGGTGAAAAAGCCGTTAAAGTCTTAAAAAAATACATTTTAAAAGAATTAGAAAATATTTAAGCTATCTTTCTAATTTCAATATTTTCTAGCAATTCTATTTTATCAAATTTGTTATTTAAAAGGAGCAATATTATTTCTAATGTTTTTTTAATGCCTTCTTCTGATCGTTGAAATAATTTTTCACTATTATTTTCACATAAATCCGCATAAACATTTGTGGTAGTTGTAATTTCATATTCGTTGGTAATTATGCTTATCCCGCCATGTCCAATTCCCGCAGTAGTTCCAATAGCTATATCGCATTCACTTAAATCTTTCACTGCTCGGGCCATAATTCTACTTACAAGTTTGTCTCCTTGTTCATCATAAACTTTAATGCCCTTTATTAGTTTGTTAGGTTTGGGAGGATTTTTAACATTTAATATCTTCTCAACAGCTTCTATAGTTGGAATAAATAGGCTGCATGTTACACTGATTTCATTATAATCAAAATCACCATAATCCTGAAGATTTTTTATATAATCCCTTCCAAAGTCGCCTTCGTAATTTTGGGCTAGGGCATGCAGTTCTCTTCCAATTTTTCCATGTGTAAAGCATTCAGCCGTTGCTATTTTTATCATTTTGATCTCTCAATAACTTCAATGCATTCATTGTAATGATTTTTGCAACTTCATCTAAAGTGTATGGTGTTACAGGTTCGTTATCCCTAATTAATTTATTTGTTGTTAAAATTAAATGATTTTCGGTTATGCCTTGTTTTCTTAGCTCTTCAACAGCAGGATTTGACTCATCATACTCTGAAATGTCTTTTATTTCAATATTTTCATTACCAAATCCGAATATTCCAGCAGTTCCAATTGTCTTTGCTCCTCTTTTGTGGGCATGTTCTATTATTTTAGATGCAGTAGGTATTGTATCTCCTCCAGCAATAACAATAATTACTACATCCCCTTCAATTAAATCGATATTTTCATCATCAATATATTCAGGATAGCTTATAATGTTTCTGAATTCTTCATTGTGGGTGCAAAGCTGTTTTATAAAATCTGGTTTGTTTTGACCCACTTCAGCTCCATAAAGCGTAAATATCACATCTCCACCATCGATTGTTTGTCCATCAAATGCACCAATTATTTTAGGCCCTCCTCTGTGGACTTGCATTAAGTTTATTGCTATTCTTAAACCTAATCTTCCGCATCCAATTAAGTCAATTCTTCCTTTTGGTAGTCGTTGGTCTTCCATTTTTTGAATTTCATCCGCCATGTTATCACTTTAGTTGTTCTATTGGTTTTCTGTCAATAATTTCTATGTTAACGTTAAGTTCTTTTAGTAGGTTTTTAATAGCATGCAATCCTGGAACTTCGCTTTCATGATGGTTTAAGTCAATTAGTGTAATTTTCAAGTTTTTAGCTAGGATAGCAGTTTGATGAGTCAGGTCTCCTGAAATTAAGATATCCAAATTTCTATTTTTTGCAAGGGTTATATATTCAGGATTTTTTAGGCCAAATCCTGATATGATTCCAACATCTTTAATAATCTTTTCATCATTCAAATTATTCACGATTCTTGCACCGGTAAAATTTTCTAAAATAGTTTTTTTCAATTCGCCAAATTTTTGATTTGACCTGCAAACCCGTCCGATACGAGTGGGGATGTCAAAATAGTCAATAACTTCTAGATTTAGGGTTTTTGCAAGTGCATCATTGGCGCCTCCATTAAATATGTCCCAATTTGAATGTATTGTGTAAGTTGGCGTTTTTGGAATAAAAGCGGGAGGATGGTGAGTTATAATCAATGTATTTTCATAGCTTTTATCATCTTCCAGCAATAAATCCATATAAATTTTAATTGTAGCTATCTCTTGACTCAAGTCATAATCTTTTTTAAAACCAACTTCATCAGAGTCTAGGGCTAATGATTCAGGTATTTTTTCATCTATAAATTCAATTATTTCTTCAAGCTTCATTTAAATCATTTCTGAATTTATTTTGTTTATCTCTTCTGTGATTAGTTCATCTAAATCAAAAGGATTGATTGTTGATATTTTAAAAGCATTCGTGTTTGTTAGTTCAATAAACTTTGCAATATTTTTTTCTTTAAAAATAACCTCTTCAAAAAATCCCATCTCACAAGCACAATAAAGTACTCCTTCCTTTTCAAGAAACTTATCTAATAAATTTGTTAAAATGCCAATTGTTAATGTCATTGTTCCGGAAGTTTTTGTGTTAATGCCTTTGGTTTTTATAATGGCTTTGTTTGGGGAAGTGACAACATCTAATCTATCATGTATGTTATTCTTATTTTTTAAAAGTTCATCATTATCTTCTGCTATGGGATCTTCTATAATAAATGATTCAACATCAAATTTGGATGATTTCTCAACATCAATGCCACCAAAACCGGTTGTGTCAATAACAATGTCTCCTGAATAAATTAAATCGATATTTGATGAAAATTCCACTTTATTTTTCAACTCTCCACCTAAACTGGTATACAACATTTCTTCAAGGTGGGGGTAGATGTCAATCAGTATGATATTTTCATATTTTTGGCTTAATTTTTTAACAATTCCGACACCTGTAAAATAAGTGCCGATAACAACTATTTTGGTGTCGATGCCAATATTCAGGCTTTCAATATAATTAAAAACGGCTTCAGATTTTTTTGAAATAATTTCATTGAAGATATCAACTAATTTAGTTTCAGACTTAATTGTGAATACTTCAGATGTTATTCCAGTATCGATATTCATTATTCAACCTTCTGTTTTTTCAAAACCAATCTTTTCAAGAGCTTCGCAAGCTTCTTTGTAAACTGCTTCTTCAATTGATTTTTTATGGACTGCATGTGATGCGGAAGTTCCAGCAGTCAAAATCCTTCCTTTGTTATCAATAAAAATAAGCAATGATCCAGAACCGGGGATTCCTAAACGACCTCTTGCTATTATTAAATCAGCATCGCTTTGATCAAGTGCAATATACGCCTTTGCAAGGGCGGGAATCCTACTTGTATCGGCAGTATTTGTATCAATTTGAAGTATTTGAGCTTCAGGCAGCCCATATTCTTTCAATACATTATTTAAAACTTCAACTTTAATTCCATTTTTATTGGGGATGCATATCTTTTCAGCATTTTTTATATACTCCTGAATCTCTTTGATTTCTTCAAGAGTATCTCCGAATCTACAGTTGTTTCTAGATTCTTCAAATGCATTTCTTATCATATTTTCAAAAGCCATGGTATCATATTTTTTAAAAAAAGATTAAATAGTTTGAGGTATCAAATCTAATTTTTCAATAACATTGACAACCTCGGTATAATTACCATATTCCGGAGAACCAACTCCTTTAACTTCATGAGGATAATTATCCGCAATTACAGTTGCTAAATTGTTTGCACCGGCTTTAAGTGAAAATTCAACATTTTCAGGCCCCACTGTTGGGGTTGGCATTGTAATAGTGATTTCTGGATACATTATTCTAGTAATTGCAACCATTTTCAATTGTTCTTTTAGTGGAAATGCCGGCCAATTTGCCATCGGTGTGCCTTCATATGGATTGAAACCCATTATTGGAATTTCTTCTAATGTTTTAAAATTGGATAAGTAACGCAAATGTTTTATCCTATCTTGTTTACTTTCGCCAAGGCCTAAAAGCAATCCTGAAGATAATCCAACACCGGCATCACTCACTCTTTTACATGTAAGTATTCTTTGGTCAAGTGAGTCTCCAGGTTTTCTTTGATAGAAAACATCTTCATTTATGGTTTCTAGATTGCAACAGATTGTATCAGCACCTAATTCTGCTAATTCTTGAACTGATCTTTCAGTCAAATCTCCACCAACATTTACAAGAATTTCTAAATCAGAGTATCCTTTTACAATTCTACATGCGTTCACAGCCTGTTTTCCTTTATATCCGTATCCTCCAGAACAACTTACGCGTGGAATATGGGCTTCTTGAATGGATTTTACTGCAGTTATGATTTCATCATTGGATTTATAAAATGCATTGTAATATCCTTTTTCGGAAGTTTCTTCTGCAAATCCACAATATTCGCATCTAGGTTGGATTTGACATTTATTTGTAAGATGGACAGTAGATGTTAATTTAATCACTTTTGATTGATTGTCTCTTATATCGCAAGCTACCTTGAACAATTTTTCTAAATCTTCATCGTTCTCGATATTTAACAATTCTAAAAATTCCTCATCACTTAATTCTTGTCCTTGTTCTGCTTTATTTAAAATTTCATCAATCAATTTTACACCAGCTTATATAATATTAATCTAAAACTTAACTTATTTTTTAATGGCTATTTTTCATAACAATTAAAAAATAAGTTAATAAATTGTTGGAGTTACTCCAACATTTTAACTTATTCTTCTTTTCCCAAGTAATCGAGCATGGTAGGCACAAGCTCTGATAGGGATCCGAAGTTCATTGAGTCTGCGGTACCTAATAATGCAGCTGGGTTTAAAGCTTCATCTATCTTGTCTATTCCTTCATCTTGCATTAATTGGGTAACGTTAGATAATGATTCGAATGCCATGCTTTGTGCGAATCCTGCAGGTGCGCCTAAGATTTGGGTTACGGTGTCTCTGTAAGCTAAGATACCTGCGTAGGTAATTGCGGTTACTGCGGAACACATGTCACATACTGGTCCAACCATGTTTGCTGGTAGGGTG